>NZ_LLKS01000043.1:0-8354 GCF_001414205.1 Geobacillus sp. Sah69
GTCCAAAACTCCGGAAAATATCGGTCGGTCCAGCGGACGATCGCGTTTTTCACCGCCGTCTGTTCCTTGCGGAGCTTCTCTTTGAGCGTGCTYCCCACGCGCAAATCGGCTTCRATCTCGTGCAGCAGCCGGGGAACGAGGAATCGTCCGTCTTTTGCCAGTCTGGCAATGACCAGGGCGTCTTTGGCGTCGTGTTTCGTCGGCAGGTTGTCATCAAGTTCTTTCGACCGGCACACATGCGCCGGGTTGACCATGACCAACGGGATCCCGTGCTCCTCGAGGAAGTAGGCCAGGTTCAACCAGTAGTGCCCGGTCGGCTCCACGGCGACGATCACCTCTGACTTCCCGAACGCTTGCATCGCCCCCTGAATCGCTTTATACAGCTGYTGAAACCCCTCTTTCGACTGGAAGATCGGGAACGAYTTGCGAAGCACGCGCCCCCGGTCATCCACGAAGCAGGCGTAGTGGGTTCGTTTCGCGATATCGATGCCCACGACAAGCGTTTGTTCCGTAACTTGATCAATTTTATAGTTTTGTGTACAATTCATCTGAAGTCCTCCTTGGCATGATGGTAGGTATTGTTTGACACCCCTGCATCATACCAAGAGGGCTTTTTTTGATCAAGTCCCCGGAAAAGCTCCTAACGGGAATGCTCCTTTTCCCCATTGTATCATTGTCTCGGTCAACGCGATAGTATAGAAAAAGAGATTTTCTCCCTAATTTCGACAACGGCAAAGCTCAACACAAAGCCGCAAAATTTGCTTTTCACCGCGCGAAATCAAAACAAAAATCGTTTTTTGTCCATGTTCTAAAATCCGCTTCAGCGAGTGAACCTACGGTAAAGAGCCAGGCAGGCTGATACATAGGCAACCCCGAGCAAAAACCCACCAAGCACATCAGATGGATAATGCACTTGCAGACTTAACCTGCTTAAGCCAGTCAACAGAGCAAGCGCTCCAAAAACGCCGTAAATCGCGGCCCGCTCGCCTCGCTTCGTGCGCGTTTGCGCCAAAAAGTACGCCAAAATCAACAAGTAAATCGTCCCGATCATCGCGTGGCCGCTTGGAAAACTAAATCCACCGATTTCAGCACGAGGAGGTCGAGGCCGTCCAATGATATGTTTTAGCCACTCATTGATGCCATATCCCCCGCCAACAGCGGCCACAACCAACACCATTCCGTAGACGTCGCGGCGGAAAAACCATAAACCAATGACAAGCATAATGCTGATGGTACCAATCGTCTTTCCATTGCCAAGAAACGTAAACGGGTCAAGCCAATTCCAATAATCAAACAGACGCAGCCCCTCTTCATCCATTCTCTCCGTCCATCCAGCGGCCACGCCTGTCCAAACAAGCAAAAAAAGGCCCAGACTCATAGCCGCAGTGATCCATAATCGTCGATTCATGCTGAGCATCACTCTCCTCCTTATACCTTCTTTTCCAGAAAAACAAAAAATCCTCCTTAAAAAGCGGTGCTTTTTAAGGAGGGATCCATCACCACGGCAACTTCGTCTCTCCCATCAGGAACCGATCGACTTCACGAGCCGCCCCTCGGCCTTCATGGATGGCCCAGACAATTAAGCTTTGGCCGCGGCGGGCGTCGCCAGCCGCAAACACGCCCTCGATGTTTGTTGTATATTTGCCGTATGGGGCTTTCACTTTGTTGTTGATCGTTTCAACGCCAAACTGCTTCAACAACGGCTGCTCTGGCCCTTCAAACCCGATGGCGATAAACACCAAATCGCACGGCCATACTTGTTCCGTCCCCGGAATTTCTTTAAAGATCGCTTTGCCGTTTTCATCGATGATTTTTTCCATTTGAATCGTATGCAGCTCTTTCACGCGGCCGTGCTCGTCGCCAACGATTTTCTTTGTTTGAATGCAATATTGACGCGGGTCGGCGCCGAATTTCGCTTTTGCTTCTTCATACGCGTAGTCAAGCGTAAAGACGAGCGGATATTGCGGCCACGGATTATCGTCCGGGCGCTTGTCCGGCAAGGCAGGGTGTTTGCCGAACTGGACGACGCTTTTGCAGCCTTGGCGCAGCGCGGTCGCCACACAGTCGGCCCCCGTGTCGCCGCCGCCGATCACAATGACACGTTTTCCCTTGGCATCGATAAACTGGCCGTCGGCAAAATTCGAATCCAATAAACTTTTCGTCACGCCGGTCAAATAATCCATCGCAAAATGGACGCCCTCCAGCTCCCGGCCTTCAATGGCCAAATCGCGCTGCTTTTGCGCCCCGATGCACAAGACAATGGCGTCGTACTCGGCGCGCAGCTCCTCGGCGGTGATGTCCTTGCCAACTTCGGTGTTCGTGACAAACGTAATACCTTCCTCTTCGAGCAGACGCACCCGACGCTCGACCACTTCTTTTTCCAGTTTCATATTCGGAATTCCGTACATCAACAAGCCGCCGATGCGATCGGTCCGCTCGTACACCGTCACCGAATGGCCAGCTTGGTTAAGTTGGTCGGCACAGGCGAGCCCAGCCGGGCCAGAGCCGACGATGGCCACTTTTTTCCCTGTTCTTGTTTTCGGAATGCGCGGTTTCACCCATCCCTCGGCAAACCCTTTATCAATAATAGCCCGTTCAATCCCTTTAATGGCAACCGCCGGGTCGGAAATCGCCACCGTGCATGACCCCTCGCACGGCGCCGGGCAGACGCGGCCGGTGAATTCCGGGAAGTTGTTCGTTTTCAACAAACGATCAAGCGCTTCTTTCCAGCGGCCTCGGTACACCAAATCGTTCCATTCCGGGATCAAGTTGTGCACCGGACACCCCGAAGTCAGGCCGTTTAGCTCCAATCCCATATGACAAAACGGCGTGCCACAGTCCATACAGCGGGCACCTTGGCGGGCCAGCACGTCTTCGGAAAACGGCTGCGTGTATTCTTTCCAATCATCAAGACGGGAAAGCGGATCGCGCTTTTTCTCTTCCTCGCGTGCATATTCCATAAATCCTGTTGCTTTTCCCACGATGGTTCCCCTCCTTCTTTCCGTACGTATCCTCTCTTCTCTCATGCGGCCTTCCCGCCTGTTGGCCGATCAAAAAGCGGGCCCCGCGAAGCCGCGGAGCCGAAGCGGCGTCGTCACTTCGCGGCCAATCGCAAGCCACAGCGTTACTTCGCCACCGCTTGCAGCTGATGGACGCCGCCGACAGCCGCTTTTTTCTGTTTTGCCACCGTTTCAAACGCCGCCATGACAGCTTCTTCGTGCGAAAGCCCGGACTGTTCGAGCGTTTCGATCGTCTCAATCATCAGTTTGTAATTGCGCGGAATAACTTTGACGAAGCGGCGGACGTAATCGTCCCACTCGTCGAGCACCAATGCAGCCCGCGGGCTTCCTGTATAGCGGTAATGGTTTTCGATCATCCGGCGCACGTCGCGAATTTCTTCCTCGTCTTCGAGCCGCTCAAATGAGACGAGCTCAAGGTTGGCGGTTTGCTTCCAGCTGTCTTCATCGGCAAGAACGTAAGCGATCCCACCGGACATGCCGGCGGCGAAGTTTTTGCCAACCGAACCGAGGATGACAACGCGGCCGCCGGTCATATATTCACAGCCGTGGTCGCCGACGCCTTCGACAACAGCATGGACGCCGCTGTTGCGGACGCAGAACCGCTCCCCAGCGCGGCCGCGAATGTACGCTTCGCCGCTTGTAGCCCCGTAAAACGCCACGTTGCCAATGATGACGTTGTCAGACGCGGCAAACGGCGCCTCATGCGGCGGACGGACGATCACTTTGCCGCCGGAAAGCCCTTTGCCGACGTAATCATTCGCGTCGCCGACGAGCTCAAGCGTCATCCCTTTCGGCACAAACGCTGCAAAGCTTTGCCCAGCCGATCCGGTGAAATGGAGGCGGATCGTATCATCCGGCAGCCCTTCCTCGCCGTAGCGCTTCGAGATTTCGCTTCCTGTCATCGCCCCGACCGTGCGGTGGACGTTGCGGATGGCGAGGTGAAGTTCGACCGGCTCCTGCCGCTCAAGCGCTGGCTGCACCGCCGGTAAAATTTCCGTATAGTCGAGCGTCTCTTCCATTCGATGGTTTTGCCCTTTGCTGCCTGTGCGCGGGCCATCGACTTGATACAAGAGGCGGGACAAGTCAAGATGTTTCGCTTTCCAATGCGCTTTCGCCCGTTCGCTCACTTTTAAGACGTCAACGCGGCCGACCATTTCGTCGATCGTGCGGAATCCGAGTTCCGCCATCATTTCCCGCACTTCCTGAGCGACGAAATACATGAAATTGACGACATGATCCGGCTCGCCGGTAAATTTCTTGCGCAGTTCCGGATTTTGCGTCGCCACGCCGACCGGGCATGTATCCAAATGGCAGACGCGCATCATGACACAGCCTAAAACGACGAGCGGTGCCGTCGCAAATCCGAATTCTTCGGCCCCAAACAGCGCCGCCATCACAACGTCACGGCCGGTCATCAATTTGCCGTCGGTTTCTAGAACGACGCGGTCGCGCAACCCATTGAGCATGAGCGTCTGATGCGTTTCCACCAAACCAAGCTCCCACGGCAAGCCGGCATGCTTGATGCTCGTTTTCGGCGACGCACCCGTGCCGCCGTCATAGCCGCTGATGACGATGACATCGGCGTTCCCTTTCGCCACGCCAGCCGCGATTGTGCCGACGCCGGCTTTGGCGACGAGCTTGACGCTGATGCGCGCGTCTTTGTTGGCGTTTTTCAAATCGTAAATGAGCTGGGCCAAGTCTTCGATCGAGTAAATGTCATGGTGCGGCGGCGGGGAAATGAGCTCGACTCCCGGCGTTGAGCCGCGCACTTTGCCGACCCACGGATACACTTTATTGGCCGGAAGCTGCCCGCCTTCACCTGGTTTTGCCCCTTGCGCCATTTTGATTTGCAATTCGTCAGCGTTAACCAAATAATGGCTTTTTACGCCAAAACGCCCGGACGCCACTTGTTTAATCGCGCTGCGACGCCAGTCGCCGTTGTCGTCTTTCACATAGCGGGCCGGGTCTTCGCCGCCCTCGCCGCTGTTGCTTTTTCCGCCGATCCGGTTCATGGCGATCGCCAGCGCCTCATGGGCTTCCTGGCTGATCGAACCGAACGACATCGCGCCGGTTTTAAAGCGGCGGACGATCGATTCAACCGGCTCGACTTCGTCAATCGGCACCGGAGGGCGCTTCGAATCGAAGTCGAACAAGTTGCGCAAAAACGTCAACTGTTCTTCATTGACCAGTTTCGAATATTGTTTATAGAGGTTGTAATCGTTTTTCCGGCACGCCCATTGCAACAAATGGATCGTCTTCGGATTGAACGCGTGATGTTCGCCGTTGCGCCGCCATTGCAGCTCGCTGCCTGCATCGAGCACATCGTCTTCATGCCGCGCTCCGAAAGCGGCTTCGTGGCGCATTTTCGCTTCTTTCGCAATTTCCGCAAGCCCGATGCCGCCGATTTGCGATGCCGTGCCGGTGAAGTATTCCTCAATGACATCGTCGCCGATGCCGACCGCTTCAAAAATTTGCGCGCCGCGGTAGCTTTGCACCGTCGAAATGCCCATTTTCGACATCACTTTGACAACGCCGTCAACGGCTGCCTTCATATACGTTTTCACCGCTTCGCGGTACGACAAGGCGATCGTGCCGTTTTCTGACGCTTGGCGGATCGTCTCCAGCGCCAAGTACGGGTTGATGGCGTCCGCCCCGTAGCCGATGAGCGCCGCAAAATGATGCACTTCACGCGCTTCGCCGCTTTCGACAAGCAGGCTGACGTTCGTGCGCGTCCCTTTGCGGACAAGATGCTGGTGAAGCCCGCTTGTCGCCAACAAAACCGGAATGGCGACATGTGTTTCATCAACGCCGCGGTCGGACAGCACAAGAAGCACCGCCCCGTTTTCGATCGCTTCATCCGCTTTGGCAAACAGCTCATCAAGCGCCTGTTTCAAATCATCAGTAAACAGCGTCGGCAGCACCGCGCACGCAAATTCCGGGTACGGATTGGCTTTTAACGCTGCGAGCTCTTCGTTCGTCAATAGCGGAGTTTCCAAGCGGATGCGCCGCGCCGCTTTGGCGTCCGGATGCAAAATGTTCCCTTCTTTGCCAAGCAGCGTCATCGTCGAGGTGACGACATATTCGCGGATCGCATCAATCGGCGGATTTGTCACTTGGGCAAACAGCTGCTTGAAGTAGTTGAACAAACTTTGCGGCCGCTCCGACAGCACGGCAAGCGGCGCGTCCATGCCCATAGCGCCGGTCGGATCTTTTCCTTCCGCCGCCATCGGCAAAATCGTTTTTTCCACATCTTCAAACGTGTAGCCGAACGCTTTTTGCAGTTTGACGAGTTGCTTCGGCGCTTCGACGTCCTCCGGAATTTCCAGATCGCCAAGCGTGATCATTTGCTCGTTGATCCATTGGCGATATGGCTTTTCATGAGCCATTTCTTCCTTGATTTCCTGGTCAGAGATGATGCGCCCTTGCTCGAGGTCAACCAACAGCATTTTCCCCGGGCTCAGCCGCTCTTTATATAAAATGTTGTTCGGGTCAACATCGATGACGCCGACTTCGGATGAGAAAATAATGTAGTCGTCTTTGGTGACATAATAGCGGGCCGGACGCAAACCGTTCCGGTCCAAAATGGCGCCGATTTGCTTGCCGTCGGTGAACGAAATCGCCGTCGGTCCGTCCCACGGCTCCATGAGACAGCTGTGGTACTCGTAAAACGCCTTTTTCGCCCCGTCCATCTGCTCATCCCAAAACCACGGTTCCGGAATGAGCATCATCGCGACATGGGCCGGCTTCCGGCCAGCGAGAACGAAAAATTCAAACGCATTGTCCAAAATCGACGAGTCGCTGCCGTTCGTATCCAAAATCGGCACGACTTTTTCCAAATCCGCGCCGAACGCTTCGGACACAAATTGTTTCTCGCGCGCCGCCATCCAGTTGACGTTGCCGCGCAGCGTGTTGATCTCGCCGTTATGGATCAAGTAGCGGTTCGGATGGGCCCGCTCCCAGCTCGGAAACGTGTTCGTGCTGAAACGCGAGTGCACGAGAGCAAACGCCGAACGGAACCGTTCATCTTGCAAATCCAAATAAAACGCATCGATTTGTTCCGGCGTCAAAAGCCCTTTATACACGATCGTTCGGCTCGAGAAGCTCGCTACATAGCACTCGTTGTGTTCCACACATTTTTCGAATTGTTTGCGGATCACATACAGCTTCCGTTCAAACGCCAACTCATCAGTCACGTCATCACTTGCCGCGACAAACACTTGACGGATGAACGGCTTGCTTTGCCGCGCCAGTTTGCCAAGCTTTTCACGATCAACTGGAACTGTCCGCCATCCGAGCAGCCGTTGCCCTTCTTGAGCGATGATCTCATTGAACATCGATTCATAGTACGCCCGTTTCGCTTCCTCTTCCGGCAAAAAGAACATCCCGACCCCGTAGCGCCCTTTTTCCGGCAAGTTCATCCCGCTGCACACCGCTTGAAAATACTCATGCGGAATTTGCGTCATAATGCCCGCGCCATCGCCTGTTTCCGGATCGCTCCCTTGTCCGCCGCGGTGTTCAAGCTGGCGAAGCATATGGAGCGCTTTTTCGATAATGTCATGTGACGGTTTTCCTTTCAAATGCGCATAAAACCCGATCCCGCATGCATCATGCTCAAATTCCGGGCGATATAACCCTTGCGCTTCCGGTAATCCGTAGTGTTTCATGCTGCCTTCCCCTCCCGTTCCGAATTGTCTGTAATATTCATTGTAGTTTTCAAAATTAATATAAACAATATATAATTTAGATAAAATCCATCTCTTTTTGCGATCAATCAGGTAGCGTCAAAAGTTCTATGAAAACTCCACACAGATCATCCCATTGAGCATCGTGGGGCATGCGGAGGGCCGGATTCGCCCTTGACCAACACCCGCCAAAGGTGCGGAAGAGTCGTCAAGGGCGACGGGGACAAAAAAGAAGGCAATAAGAAAGCCGCCCTTGCCATGACCGAATTTTACCTTTGGCGGTGTTCGGTTGGTCAAGGGTTCGCTTCGCCGAATCCGGCAGGAGTTCTGTTCAACGGGCTCCGGAGGACAAAAAAGTCAGGCCGCCTCTTGTTGGAGAAACGCTTGTGCCATGGCGATCAGCTTCGTCCACCGGGCCGGCATATGCGGAAGATCCGCCAGTTCCGGGATGACGACCGGCACCCGGCCTTCGAGCGCGCTGTGTGGGCGCAGAAAGTTGAAATACGCCACAAACAGCGTCACAAAGGACACCGAGCCTTCTTCCGCACCAAACCCATGGGTCGGGCGGTAGTTGCCTTTAAAGGTCCGGTTGAATCGCTCGATGATCTGCTTGAGAGGGCGAAACTCTTCCGAGACCGGATCCTCATTGGTC
>NZ_LLKS01000044.1:0-3536 GCF_001414205.1 Geobacillus sp. Sah69
GACAGGCCTAAGGCCTCCCCCTGCGAACGGAAGAATCGTTGGACAACGRGATGACACCGGAGAAGCTGGCGTGATTTTATCCATTCGACCTTGAGTCCCCAAAGGAGCTTGGCCGGCCTCCGCCTGATGACGAGACCGAACGAGGGAATGTTGGCGCGAAGACGCCCGGAGACATGGGAGGGTTCGTCCTCATCAGCGACGCGGAGATCCAAAGGGTGCATCGAATACGCTTCCCCCACGGCAGGAAAATATAACCAGCCGTGGCCGCGAAGCGCACCCTAGGTCTGTAAGATATCCACAAAACTGAAAAAGGATGTAAGAGATTTTGTCGAAAAATATTTTTTGGACACCCCTGAGGGGCCGAAAAGCCTTGATAAATCAACATTTCTAGAGGGAGGGACAACAAATGACGAACAAAAACGACGGCAAAGATATGCGCAAAAACGCCCCAAAAGGCGACAATCCTGGGCAGCCGGAGCCGCTTGACGGTTCGAAAAAAGTGAAGAACCGCAATCACACGCGGCAAAAACATAACACAAGCCATGATATGTAAACCGCTCGGCTGAAGGGCGGCGTGCCCCCCGTTCCGTTTGTCAAGAAGGAGCGGGGAGCGCCGCCTCGTTCAACCGGCAGCAAACGTTGGGGCAACTGTTTTGATGCCGTTTTGTTTACATAATTAAATTATGGTTACATCATTGGTTGCCAAAACTCGTCCGAGTGAAACGGGCGTGTTGGCCTTTACGATTGAATGTGTTCATACAAATCGACGAATTCAGCCGCCAACTCTTTGACGGCAATCGCTGTCATCAAATGGTCTTGGGCGCGCACCATCAGCAGCGTCACAGCCGTAGACTGCCCTCCGGCTTCCGGCTGTCGCAACGACGTTTGCAGCTCGTGAGCGGCTTGCCGTTCTGCCCCAGCCTGCTCCAACAGCCGGCGCGCTTCGGATAGTTTCCCCTGCTTGGCGGCGGCGATTGCCTTATGGAGCCATACGGCCAAAAAGAAACAGAGCCTGTCCCGGCTCTGTTCACTTCGCAAAGACATGGTGCCCGATGCGAATCGTCACCGGACGCGATAACATCCACTTGTCTTTTGTGATTTTCGGATTGTAGAAATAAAGCGAGCCACGGCGGTCGTTTGGGAATAAGGCCAGCGCCTTGTCGACCGCCTCGTAATCTTGCTTGGTCGGCTGAATGCGGGTCAATTTCCCCGTTTTCACCGGCACAAACGCATAGCCGGATTTCGTTTTTTGATAAATGACGCCGCGCACCGTCTTTGGAAACTCTGGGTGCGTTGTACGGTTTAAAACGACAAGCGCCACTTCCACCTTGCCGGCAAACGGCTCGCTCGAGCCGGTCTCCGCCTGCACGAGCTGAGCAAGCAGCTTTCGGTCGGCGGCGGTGAGCGAAATCGCCTTTTTGCCGGCTGATGCCAAGGCGGGACGCTTCGCAGCCGCCGGGACTTTCAATTTCGCGCCAATGCGGATCGTATCCGTTTTTAAACTGTTCAGCGATTTTAGTGAAGCCACCGTTGTATGATATTGTTTGGCGATTTTCGACAGCGTATCGCCTTTTTTCACTTGGTAGTATGTATAGGAGCTCGCCGCTTCCGCCAGCACCGATTGTGAACCAAGCGCCAGACTGCAAGTTATGGCCAGCGCTGCAATTGTTTTCTTCATTTCCATCATCCACCTTGCCTCCATCGTTCTTCCTGTTTCTCTTTTCTTACTAGATTAACAGGCAAAACTAGGCGCGTCACTGTCTTTCATTTCCAGACGAGCGGGCAGCCTATTTCAAAATCATTGACGCTCTAGGACGGGGCAGGCATCTTTACAGTTGCGTTACAGTTGCGTTACGGATCGTAACAGAACGCTGGACGCGCTCTCAATGCTTGCCAAGCCTTGCGCTTTTCGACATAATAATAGACGAAACTTGTCCTCTGCCGCCCTGCTTGTTGCGGACAGCAGAAGACAAACTCTCGATCAGTAGTTGGGGTGGTCATCGTGCTGACCGGATGGTTTCTTTGGTTTATTTTGGTTTGGGTTGTCTTTTTGCTTGTCATGATGTCGATCGGCGGCTTTTTTATGTTCCGCAAATTTTTGAAACGACTGCCGAAAGAAGATGGAAAATCGGAACTCGACTGGCAGGAGTATTATATTGAGCAGACGCGCCATTTATGGAGGGATGAAGAAAAGGCGCTACTTGAGGAGCTTGTCCGCCCTGTGCCCGAACTGTTTCGCGACGTGGCCCGGCAAAAAATCGCCGGCAAAATCGGCGAGCTTGCCTTGAAGGAGCAGGCGCCGCGCATCACACGCGATTTGCTCATTCGCGGCTACATCATCGCAACCCCCAAGCGCGATCATAAATTTTTGATCCGGACGTTGCAAGCGAAAAACATCGATCTCGCCCCATATCAACATTTGTTGGAAAGCCGCTGACGCTCATCCGAACCGACAGATGAGCCGGCGGCTTTTTCACCGTTTCGCCTCGCGGCTCGCTGCGGCCGCTGCGCGGCAAACAAGAGGCAGATCTCAACGAAAACGCAACGTTTGACGCCTCGCGGCCGTTTTATGCACTTGGCGCAAGAAAAGGCGTCCACATTCTCTCGGACGCCTTTTCACGTAAGAATCGGCGATTTCAGCCGCGCCGCCAGCTTTCTATACGAAACATACATCGCAATCCGCCATGGGACGATCATTGAAAACGCGAGCAAATAAAACATGCCGCTTAACTGGTGATAGTCGATCGTTCGACCTAAATACGTTTTCAAGCCAAGACGAATGACAATCAACCCGAGCAAAATCCAAATAAAGGATTTTGAGCGTTTCAAATAAATATCGTTGCCACGGATTTCAAATTTCGACGTTTTAATGAGAAACAGCGAGAAGAACAGGCCGAGAATGACCGCCTCAATGAGCTCCCCGCGTGTGACGCGAAAGACTGGATCGATGAACATGAGCGCCCCAGTGCTCATAAACAGCGGCGGCAAAATAATTTTTTTGGCATTCGTCGGCTTTTCTGACGCCTTCATGCGCACAAAAAAGATGAAAAACGCCATTACAACGGCGATGAGCGATGTAATGAACGCCAAAGCCATCACCTTCTTCCAGCAAAATTCATGGACAACGCTATCATTATAACAAAAAACGCGGCATTTGTGGTGTACGACTGTTTCGCCTTGCGGTTTTTGAACTTGGGAAATCCAGCGCGGCCAGAAAAGATCCATGGGCAATGGTTTGCCCTCCACCCAGGGATGAAAATCCCCCTTTTCTTCCCATAATGAAGAATAGGCGCAAACAGTTCAACAGGACGTTATGCTTAATGGTGGCTTAGATCCTGTACGGAAAAGTGTTTGAATCCACTGGGTGCACCACCCATTGTCCGCCCTTTCCCGATGCGGAGGAAAGGTGACGACGAACGGAAAACTGCCGCATTTCTCCCGTGGATTCGCTGTTTGCGCACTCGATCATCGAAAAGGAGGATTTTCATCATGGATGTCATCTATCCTCGCTGCGCAGGATTGGATGTGTCTCTTAT
>NZ_LLKS01000045.1:0-10010 GCF_001414205.1 Geobacillus sp. Sah69
GAATCATATACGTCTCAAGCCAGCTTTTTTGACGGCGATGAGATTCCTGAATATAATGCCGACAATCCAAAAGAATATAAGTTCAGCGGCAAACGTATTAAGCGCGGCTTGTATCGAACAAAGTCTGGCAAACTAATGAATGCTGATGTCAATGGCGCATTAAACATCTTAAAGAAAAGTAAAGCTGTAGACCTGAGTGTCTTATGCTCTAGCGGCGAAGTGGACACGCCTCAAAGAATAAGGATTGCTTGAAGCAGTCAAACTTCTTTGGAAGCCTCCACTTCAAATTTTCGCTAGAAAATTAAGTGGGGGTAGTTCACCATCATCGGTTATGTGTGGGTCAATCTTGACCCGCTCAGCAAAAAGCTCGGATTGATTTGGATCGCGATTGGACTCGTTTACCTGATCTTTTTGCGGCTCACGAACAAAGACTCTCGTCTAAGCGGGGAACTGTAGTCGCTTGTAAGGCCTGACGCCGTCATAAAAGGCGTTGGGTCTTTGATTTTTAGAGGCGATGAAACGTTTTTCCGATCTCGACGTATTACATAGATGAAAGGTATGAGATTACGGCGCCTTGTTAAGGCAAAACGCCGTTCATCCGCCAATAGGCGGGCGCCGATAAAACGTGGAAGGAGCCGGAGGAACATGAGCATGTTTGGAAAAGTCGCCGCCGATGTGCTTGGGTTAAGCGACATCGGTGCGGTCATTCAGCCGAAAGACTATGACAAAGTCGATGCCGATGATTATGTGATGCACGAGGATGGGGAGAAAATCTATTTTCTTATCAAATCAAAATCGGATGAGTATTGCTTCACCAACCGCGCGCTCATTCATTTGGACGGCACGAGCGCCGCGAGCAAAAAACGGACGCTGCGCCGCTACGATTACTACAAGCATCCGATTTCCGACGTATCGCTCGAAACGGCCGGGACGGTCGATTTGGATGCGGAAATTAAATTTAAAATTGGACCGCATTCCTACTCCATTGATGTGCATAAAAAGCATATTGAGGAACTGAAAGATTTGTATAAATCGCTGTTGGCGATCGCGGAGATTTGCCATGAAAACGAAACGAAGTTCCACTATGCGGAGCGGAGTTTGGAACTGGCGGCCAAGGTGTTGGCCAACATGCGCGGTGACGGCGCCAATGTGTCGGCGGATTTTCAAGCCGTGAATGAATACGCTTTTCGCTGGCTGACGGAAGCGAAAAAGAACTATACGGTGAAGGATTTCGGCTTTGTGTTTGACAAATATATTCAACAGTGACGAGATGAAGGTTGTATCGGGGAAAGACGCCGTGCCAGAGGTGAGGCGTCTTTCCTAATTTTTTTAGCGACATATGGAAAAGGAACGTTTCTCCGCAGCCGGAAGAAACTCAAAAGATGAGGTTTGTGGGAATCGATGAATAGGCAACATGGCGGCATTTGACATCACGGAGCTCGATGCAACGGCGCATGCGGCGTTCCGTACAAAACACGGACACTGGAGCCGAGCTGCCTGACCGCAAAAGTGATCGATGACCGCCTGCCGCCAGCCCACTGTAAAATTCACAGTTGTCAAATGCCAGGCCTTGCTTTAATATAAAAATGTCCATATCCGACAAATTCATCAACTCGCAGCAAGGCGCCGAAAAGGCTTAATAGGGAATCCGGTGGGAATCCGGAGCTGTCCCCGCAACTGTCAATGCGGACGAAATGAAATCGCCACTGTACGGACAGATGGCTTGCGCTGTTTTCCGTACGGGAAGGCTTCAGAGTAGGATGAAGCATGAGCCAGTAGACCTGCCTTGCTTGCCGCAGTTTCCGAATCTTCGGGGGGTGAGACGTGGAAACAGTCGTACAGGGCATTGTTGTGCCCATTGGCGGTCTGTTTCGTGCTCATTCCCCGTTCGGACGGAATGGGCTTTTTTGTTGTACATACATCATCGAAGGGGGAATGACGGATGAAACGTTGGACATGGCCGGCGGTGGTGGCGGTGTTCTTCCTTTTGGCCGCCGTGCTGGTCGGCTGCAGCAGTGGAGCCAATAGCAACGCCCAGCCTGCGAAAAAAGAAGAACCGAAAACGGAACAAGCGGCGTTTCCGGTGACGGTGAAAGACGGGCTTGGCGAGGATGTCACGATCAAAGCGGAACCGAAAAAAATCGTCTCGCTCATCCCGAGCAATACGGAAATCGCCTATGCGTTGGGGTTGGGCGATAAGATCGTCGGCGTCAGCGATTTTGACAATTATCCGGAAGACGTCAAAACGAAAACGAAAATCGGCGGCATGGAATTCAACGTCGAGAAAATCATTTCGCTCAAACCGGATCTCGTCTTGGCCCACGCGTCAAGCGCCCATAACTCGCGCGATGGCCTCAAGCAATTGAAAGACGCCGGCATTACCGTGCTTGTCGTCAATGACGCGAAGTCGTTCGACGATGTATATGCGTCCATCGACTTGATCGGCAAAGCGACCGGGACGTCGGACAAAGCGAAGCAAGTGATTGATGAGATGAAAGAGAAGCTTGCGAAAATCAAAGAAAAAGCGAAACAAATCCCGGCGGACAAACAGGCCAATGTCTGGATTGAAGTGTCGCCGCCGCCGCAAATTTATACGGCCGGCAAAGGGACGTTTATGGATGAGATGCTTCAAGTGATTTCGGCGAAAAACGTCGCCGGCAGCTTGGAAGGCTGGCCGATGGTGACGGAAGAAAAAGCCGTGGCCTATAAGCCGGATGTCATCATCACGACATACGGCGGAGCGAAGCAAGTGTTGGCGCGCGCCGCTTGGAAAGACGTGCCGGCGGTGAAAAACAAGCGGGTGTATGACGTCAACACCGACTTAGTAAGCCGACCGGGTCCGCGCCTTGTCGAAGGGGTCGAGGAACTTGCCAAAGCCATTTACCCGGATGTGTTCAAGTAAAATGTGGATGTATATATTGGCCGTCACCGCGGCCGTGTTATCGCTTCTCGTAGGGGTATCGACAGGATCGCTGTCGATTCCCTTTTCTTCTATTGTCCGCATTTTGGCGGCTGAATGGTTCGGAGCGGCGCTGCCTCGCCACATTCCGGCTGATTGGGTGCCGATCGTGATGGCGATCCGCTTGCCGCGCGTCGTGCTTGCGTTTTTGGTCGGGGCGTCATTGGCGCTGGCCGGGGCCGCGTTTCAAGGGCTGTTAAAAAATGCGCTCGCCGATCCGTACACGCTCGGTGTCTCGTCCGGCGCGTCGGTCGGGGCGGTGCTCGTCATCTTTCTCGGCTGGCAATGGCCGTTCTTTGGCACGTTCACGCTGCCGGTCGTGAGCATCTTGTTTGGCATGGCGACGCTTGCCGCCGTTTTGGCGTTCACTCGCGCTGTGGAGCGGCGCATGTCGGTTGAGACGATCATTTTAGCCGGCATTATCTTCGGCGCGTTTTTCAGCGCGTTCATTTCGCTCATGATCGCGTTGACCGGGGAAGAATTGCGGCAAATCATCTCATGGCTGATGGGGAGCGTGGCGATGCGCGGCTGGAAATACAGCGGGCTGTTGCTGCCGTTTTTTCTCGTTGGGGCCGCAGTGCTCATCGCCAACAGCCGCGAGTTGAACGCGTTTGCCTTTGGCGAGGAGGCGGCGCTTCATGTCGGCGTTGATGTTACGCACCGAAAAGTCATCATTTTGACGGCAGCGGCGCTGCTCACCGGCGCGGCGGTGTCGGTGTCAGGGACGATCGGCTTTGTCGGGCTTGTCGTTCCGCATATGGTTCGGCTTGTGTGCGGGCCGAACTACCGGGTGCTGTTGCCGCTGTCGCTCTTGTACGGCGGTGCGTTTCTTGTGCTTGCCGATGTGGCGGCGCGGACGATCATTGAACCGCGCGAACTGCCGATCGGCGTCATTACGTCGCTGATCGGCGCTCCGCTATTTGCCGTCTTGTTTTTCCGAAAAACGAAACGAAAGATGGGATGACGATGCTCGAGGTGCGGGCCGTATCGCATCGATACGGGCAGCAACAAGTGCTTGATGGTGTGACGTTTGCCGTGGAAAAAGGCGAAATATTCGGCATCTTAGGGCCGAATGGAAGCGGGAAAACGACTTTGATCAAACTCATCAGCAAAGAGCTGCCGCTGGCAAGCGGGGAGATCGTCATCGATGGCCGAACGCTCTCGGCGCTGTCTGCGAAGCAATGGGCGCGGATGGCCGCCGTCTTGCCGCAGACAGCGGAGGCGGCGCCCGGCTATACGGTGAGGGAAACGGTGGCGCTCGGCCGCTATCCTCATCAGCGCGGCTTCTTTCCGACGTGGACGGAGGACGATGAAGCCGCCCTCCGAGACGCGCTTGCGGCCGTCGGCCTGACGGGGAAAATCGATGAACCGCTCGAACGATTGAGCGGCGGCGAGCGGCAGCGCGCCTATTTGGCCCGCGCACTCGCCCAAGAGCCCAAGCTGCTCTTGCTCGATGAGCCGACGAACCATATGGATGTGAGCGGCCAAGTCCGGCTTTTGGACCGGCTCGCCGAAGCGGCGCACGCCCGCGGCTTGACGGTCGTCGCCGTTTTCCACGATATGAATGCGGCGAGCTTGTATTGCGATCGGGTGCTCGTGCTGAACAAAGGGAAAATAGCCGCGCTCGGCGCCCCTGCGGATGTCATGACGCCGGCGTTGCTTGAGGAAGTGTTTGCCGCGCCGATTGTGCGTCTGGCCCATCCGGCGTCGGCAACGCCGATGTTTTCGTTCATGCCGAACAAGAAGCAAGGGGAATCGCCGGTCGGCGGGCTGCGGCTTTCCTTTCTTGATGACGCCGCTGTGCTTACTGCGGCCGCGCCGCTTCGCGTCCTGTCCTCGGCATTGATCGGCGCCGGATTTCAATGGGCGACCCATTTTGTCAACCGCCAAGTCGGGTTGGATTACGATTGCAGTGATGCGGAAGGAGACATGCGCCGCTATTTGGAGCAGCACGGGTTTCCGCCGGAACGAACGGTCGGCATGATGACAGCGGTTGATGTCCGAGATGCTGTTTGGCTTCAGAAAGAAGGGGAAGCGTTTTCGGTTGCGGTCATGGCGACCGCTGGCGTCGGCAATGCCGTCGATGCCTCTCGGGCGTGGCAGCATCAGCCGCTAGCGGCAAGACCGGGGACGATCAACATGGTGGTGGTCATTGACGGAGTGCTGACGGAAGCAGCGTTTGTCCAGGCGGTGATGACAGCGACAGAAGCGAAGGCAAAAGCGCTCGCCGACTGTTCGGTTTGCGACCCGGAAACCGGGACGCTTGCCACCGGTACGTCGACCGATTCGCTCGCTGTGGCGGCGACGCAAACCGGGCAGGTCTTTGCCTATGCCGGAACGGCGACGGAGCTTGGCCGGGCGCTCGGCCGGCTTGTGTATGAGGCAACAGTTGAGGCGCTTGGCCGCTGGGAGAAGCGGAGGAAACGGCGATGACCCATTTGGCCGCATTGACGTTGGCGCTGTTTCTCGATGCCCTCGTGGGCGATCCGCGCTGGCTGCCGCATCCGGTGCGCGGGATGGGAATGATGATTGCGTGGCTTGATCGCCGCTGGAATCAAGGAACAAAGCGGCGGACGAAAGGGGCGGCGGCCGTGGCGGTCGTGTTGGCCGCTGTTTACGGGATATCGGCGTTCATCGTTTATGTGGGCTACGCGCTGTCCGTATACGTAGGGGTGGCGATCGAGGCGGCCCTCATTTTCACCGCCATTGCGACGAAAAGCCTCGCTGAGGCGGCTGAGGACGTGCGCCGGCCGCTGGAAGCAGGCGATCTTCCTGCGGCGCGCCGCGCGCTGTCCATGATCGTCGGCCGCGACACCGAGCGGCTCGATGAAGCCGGCATCACCCGCGCCTGCGTGGAGACGGTGGCGGAAAACACGAGCGACGGCATCACCGCTCCGCTCTTTTATGCGGCCTTGGGCGGTGCGCCGCTCGCGTTATTGTACCGGGCGGTGAACACGTGTGATTCCATGATTGGATACAAAAATGAGAAGTATCGCGAATTTGGCTGGGCGGCCGCGCGGCTGGACGATGCGTTCAACTACATTCCAGCGCGGCTGACGGCGCTTGTGATGGTGTTGGTCTTTGGCGGCCGCTGCTTTCGTTTGGCGCTGTCGATCTTATTTCGCGATGCCCGCCGCCACCCAAGCCCGAACAGCGGCTGGCTTGAGGCGGCGATGGCCGGGCTGCTTGGGGTGCAGCTCGGCGGAACGAATACATACGGCGGCGTGGTCTCGAGGAGGCCGACGCTCGGTGACCCGGCCGCCCCGCTTCGCGCCGCCCACATTCGCCAAGCAGTCCGCATCATGATTGGAACGGTGCTAGTGTTTACATTATTGCTATGGATTGGGGGGATAATCGTTGCGTTGGCCGGCGCATGGGGCGAATCCGCGCGCGTTGTATGAGCAATGCGGATTGGCCCCTCCAGACGAATACATTGATTTCAGCGTCAATACGAATCCGTACCGGCTGCCGTCGTCAGCTTGGCCGAGCGGTGAGGAGTGGATTCGCTGGGCCGGGGAGTATCCGGATTCGGAAGCGAAGGCGCTCAGGGAGCTCGTTGCCAAGCAGGAGCAGATTCGACCCGGACAAGTGCTGATGACGAACGGGGCGGCGGAGGCGATTTATTTGTTGGCCGCGCTATTTGCCGGTCGGCGCGTCGGCATCTTGGAGCCGACGTTTTCCGAGTATCGGCGCGCCTGTCTCGCTTATGGATGCGATGTGGAGGGATTCGCGGCCGATGAAGCGCGGGGCTTTTCTTATGACTTGGATGAAGCGACTGCCTGGGCAGGCAAGCAAGACATTATCTTTTTATGCCATCCGAACAATCCGACGGGGACGGTGATGGAGGAAGGTGAATTGAGATCACTGGTGGACGCGGCGCACACGGCTGGCACCTATGTAATCATCGATGAAGCATTTTATCCGTTTTGGCGCGGCGGGTTTACGGCGATGCGCTGGTTGGGATGCTATCCGCGCCTCATTGTGCTTCGATCGTTGACGAAAATCCATCACCTGGCCGGCGCGCGCCTTGGTTATGTCGCTGCTGACGAGGCGGTGATCGCTTCGCTGAAAACGCATCAGCCGCCATGGAGCACAAACGGCATCGCCCAACAATTGGCGCTTCGTTTCATGGCGATGGAATCGTTTGTCAAGTGGACGAAAGAACGGATCGCCGCCGAGCGGGAGCGGGTGTTTCGGTCGCTGCCTGCCGGGCGGTATGACGTCTCGCCATCGGTCGTGAATTTTTATTTGTTGCGTCCGTGTTCAGGACGGACAGAGGAGCTGTTTTTTCATTTGTTGAAGGAAGGGGTTGTGCCGCGCCATACGATGAATTTCCCGGGGCTTGACGGCCGCTACATCCGGCTCGCCGTCAAAACGCAGGTGGAGAATGACCGGCTGCTTGAGGCGCTTGAGAGGTGGGATGGATGATCGTGTTTGTGAGCGGCGCGGTGCGCAGCGGCAAAAGTGAAGCGGCAGAGGTGTGCGCCATCCGGCTGGCCGCTGGCGAGACGCTTCATTATGTTGCCACCGCCTGGGCTGCCGATGCGGAAATGGAAGAGCGCATTCGCCGCCATCAAGAGCGGCGCATGGGGATGACGGCGCCTTGGGTGGTGTGGGAAGCGCCGGAAGGGCCTGATCAGTTGTTGGCTGCACTTCGTCCGCCTGATGTTGTCCTTCTCGACTGCTTGACTATGTGGTGGGCGAATGTGTTATTTGCCGGAGATGAATGGAAAACAGAGGAAGGAGCGTTCGCCGCTGCCCGTTGCCTGCTCGACCAAGTGCGGGCGTGGGCGGCGGCATGCCGCGCTGTTGTCATTGTGTCCAATGAGTTGTTTTCTGGCGGCGTGCCGAATGACCTCGGCACATTTCGCTACATGAAAATGCTCGGTTGGCTTCATCAACAGTTGGTCGCGGAAGCAGAAGCCGCCGCCGTGGTGGAATGCGGTCTTCTTCGCGTGAAGAAAGGACGGTGGCCGCAATGAAGCGGGCATGGAATGGCTGGCTGCTGGCGCTGCAGCTGTTTACGATCATTCCCATTCAGCGTTCGATTGAATGGAATGCCCCGCATGTCCGCTGGCTTGTGCGCACAATGCCGCTGGCTGGAGCGCTGCTCGGGACGCTGGCTGCCTTGGTGTACGGCGCCTGTGCGGCGCTTTCGTTCGGTCCGCCTTCTTTTTTGGCTCTCTTTCTTCTTTGGCTTGGCATTTGGCTTGCCGGCGGGCTGCACGCCGACGGTTTTATGGACGTGAGCGATGCCTTTTTTTCGTACCGGGACGCCAAGCGGCGGCAAGAGATCATGGCCGATTCGCGCGTCGGCGCGTTCGCTGTGTTGTCGCTCATTTGTTTGTTATCGTTCCGCTGGCTGTTTTTGCATGAAGCGATCAAAGCGGGCATTTCCCCTGCCCTGTTTATTGCCATTCCACTGCTGTCGAGAGCCGGGGCTGTCTGGCTTCTTTCCGCCGGCAAGCTGGCCAAATCGACAGGAATGGCGGCCTCGCTTCGCGAATATAGTTCATGGCGCGATGCAGCATGGGCGCTGGGATTGGCATGCCTTGTGCTTTTGCTTCTTCCGGCGGCGGGCGTTCCGCCGGCGGCGGTTGTGGTGTTGGCTGCGGCGATGGCGCTTTGTTCCCTCGCGGCAAAGCCGTGGGCGGAAAAGCAGTTTGGCGGCGTGAGCGGCGATGTGCTCGGCGCGCTCATCGAAGGGGGAGAGACCGTGCTATGGGGCGTCCTTTGGCTGTTACGCTTATCCGTCATGGGATGACGGAACTGAATCGGCGCAATGCATATATCGGCTGGACGGACGCGCCGCTTTCGGCCGCGGAACATAGCAGGCTGCGCCGTTTGCGGGTCGAGTGGCCATATCCGGTCGACTGCATCGTGACAAGCGATCTTCGCCGTTGCTGGGAGACGGCGTCGCTGCTGTTTGGCAGCCGCGAGCCGGACTGGTGTACGAGCGGATGGCGCGAGCTTTTTTTTGGCGTCTGGGAAGGGAAAACGTTCGCCGAACTCGAAACGGATCTCGCGTACAACCGATGGCTCGAGTCGCCATTTTCGACGGCGCCGCCCGCCGGAGAAAGCTATGTTTCGTTTCAAGCGCGCATCAAACGGGCGCTCGCTGAGACGGTTGCGTTGGCTGAGCGGATGGGCGCCCGCCATGTGGCGATCGTCACCCACAGCGGTCCGATCCGTTTCGTGCTTGAACAATATGCGCCGGACGTTCGCCCGTTTTGGGAATGGAAGGTGCCGTTTTCCGGCGGGTATACGCTCGAATCAACGATCGAGCGTTGGAAAGGGGGAGAACGGTGCATTTCGTTGTCGGCGGTGCGTTCCAAGGAAAGCGAAAATGGGTGCGGGAACGGTACGGAATAAGCGACGGTGTTCATATCGTATGGCATGACGGCTATCAGGAGCCATACGGGTGGCCGGATGGCGCCAAGACGGCGAAAACAGTTGTCTTGGATGGGCTCGAAGCCGCCATCCGCCGCCTTCCGGACCCAGAGGAATGGGAGCGGTTTTTCTGCGCTTGGAAGCAGTGGGAGGAAGGAGCGGCCGGCCGCACGGTCGTCTGGATCGGGACAGACGTAACGCAAGGCGTCGTTCCGACTGACCGGCAAGAACGGCGCTGGCGCGACGCCGTCGGCCTGTGCTATCAACGGCTTGCCGCCGTATGCCATCGCGTCGACCGGCTTTGGTGCGGGTTGGCGGAACGATTAAAATAGGTAGCGTCAAAAGTTCTATGAAAACTCCACACAGATCATCCCATTGAGCATCGTGGGGCATGCGGAGGGCCGGATTCGCCCTTGACCAACACCCGCCAAAGGTGCGGAAGAGTCGTCAAGGGCGACGGGGACAAAAAAGAAGGCAATAAGAAAGCCGCCCTTGCCATGACCGAATTTTACCTTTGGCGGTGTTCGGTTGGTCAAGGGTTCGCTTCGCCGAATCCGGCAGGAGTTCTGTTCAACGGGCTCCGGAGGACAAAAAAGTCAGGCCGCCTCTTGTTGGAGAAACGCTTGTGCCATGGCGATCAGCTTCGTCCACCGGGCCGGCA
>NZ_LLKS01000046.1:0-8013 GCF_001414205.1 Geobacillus sp. Sah69
GGGTTGCATCAGGGGGCAGGTTGACGACTACCCAACGACGCAGGTCATGCCTGCATCGTTACCGATTCTCTCGGTGTGTCTGTTGGCAGTACTTGGCTTCCACACACAACAGACGGACCTACGCTCGATGTTTTACGGTTACAACGTTTCCTGTAACCAACTCCATACATCGAGTAGCCGTGATTGGAGTGCCTTTATTGAACGGTTTTCTCCACGTCTTTATTCTATCATACCACAAAAGAAAGGGGGAACGCGCATTCCTCTCCCACTTACTCCCTTTGGTCGTTGAAGTGGGAGTCTCCTGCGCGAAATAGGATGAATTGAAGTTCATACAAGTGGAAGCCATCGATGAAGCATCGTCTGCCATCAACCGTGTTCTGGATGAGTTTATGGAGGCGGAGGAAGCGGGGGAATAAACATGGCTAAGGAGGGGTTCGGATGATTCGTGCCATGGTCGGCGATCTGACCAAAGTGGAAGGAGTCGAGTACATTTGCAATGCCGCCAACGGCATCGGGCCGATGGGCGGCGGCGTGGCGGCGGCGATCCGTCGGGCGGGGGGACGTGTGATCGAGGAGGAAGCGATCCGCGTCTGTCAAGTGCAAGACCCTAAACCCGGCGATTTGTACGTGACAGGAGCAGGCTCGCTGCCGTTTCGCGGGGTCCTTCACTTAGTGACGATGAAGCAGCCTGCAGGGGCGACGTCGTATGACATCGTTCGGGCGTGTCTCGAGCGGCTCGTCGCGCACTGTCGGGAGAACGGAATCAAGAAGGTGGCGTTGCCGGCCTTGGGAACCGGAGTCGGCCGGCTTGACAAAGCGAGAGTGGCTAGGTTATTTCGCGAGGTGCTCGCGCCGGTTGAGGATGTGGAATTTGTGGTCGTTGATATCGACGAGTCATTTATCCAAATGGTTGATTCATATTAAATAAAAATAAGAAAAAAAGGGCCTTGACAGACGATTGGCCCTTCTTTTTTTGGCAAAGAATAACGTGTTTCACAATCCTTCATATCATATTATAATATAACACACAAACCAGTTTCATTGACTTCCTTACCTAGCCTAGGAGGTGGCGCAGCCATCCATGTCCGATTGATTAGACTGGCATGAAAGGAAGTTGGAGAACGTTTCCTGTTCGAACCTGTTCAGGGAAAATGGCCAAAAGCGATGCATACGGCGTTTTTGGCGCCATCCGGAGGGATGAATCATGTTATTCTCATTGCCAACATTAAAGACATGTCAAGTGTTAGTAGACGAATTTCGTTCGGCCCCACAGCCGTTTGAGCCGGAAAAGCTTCGCTTTTCGGGTGTCGGGGACCGGGACGTTTACAATATTTCTGCACCGTTTGTGGATGAAGGAGAATGGGTGATCGCTGGGCGCGTCGAGGCGCGCGACAGCGAGCAATCGGAAGTGTACTTTTTCGTCGAGCGCGACGGCGTCTGGGTTCCTCGTGATGGGGCGCCGGTGTTCGCCTTGCAGGATCCGTTTGTGGCGCGCATTCACGGTCAGTTGGTGTTCGGCGGCGTGGAGACGTTTCCGCATCCGGTGTTTGACGGCGAGCTGAGCTGGCGGACGGTCTTTTACCGCGGCCGCAATATTCGCAGTTTGAAAAAGTTCGCCGAAGGGCCGGACGGAATGAAGGACATTCGCCTTGTCGAGCTGAAAGATGGCTCGATCGGCGTGTTCACCCGGCCGCAAGGGGAAAAAGGCGGACGCGGGAAAATCGGGTTCACCCGCATTTTCTCGCTCGATGAGTTGACGCCGGACGTGATTGAGGCCGCGCCGATTTTGGACGCCCAATTTATGGATGAAGAATGGGGCGGCGTGAATGAGGCGCATTTGCTGGCGAACGGGCTTGTGGGGGCGCTTGGCCATATCGCTTGCTTTGACGAGCACGGCAACCGCCATTACTACCCGATGGTGTTCGTGTTGAACCCGGAGACGATGGAGCGTTCAGAGCTGCAATTGCTTGCGCTTCGCTCCCACTTTTTGGATGGTCCGGCGAAACGGCCGGATTTGGCGAACGTTGTCTTTAGCGGCGGACTCATCCGCAAAGGCGACGGCACGGCTGAGCTGTACGCCGGCGTCGGCGACGCCGAGGCGCAAAAAATTTCGCTCATCGACCCGTTTGCGAAATACGAAGCGCAAGAGCTTGATCGGATGTATGCTTCCGTTTAGGGAAAAGGACCGGCGCCGTCCCACCTTCTTTTGATGAGAGGGGGGCGGCCGGCCTTTTTTCGTTTTGGCCGGTAATGGGCGATGGTTCCCGATTTGACGGTCATTTGCGGTGAGAAAGAGTTGGATGGAACGAAGTACATTGAGGTTCCGCCGCTGATTGTCGAGATTTTAAGTCCGTGGAACCAGGCGCATGATCTTGTCGCAACGTTCAATTTGTACATGGCGTGCGGCGTTCACGAATGCGGGATTGTCAATCCGATGAAGCCAGCTGTGACGGGATACCGGCTCAATGAGGAACGGCTATATGAGCAGGCGGATGTTCAAGTGAAAACGGGAACGGTTCGCTCCGTTCATGTTCCCGGGCTTGAAATCGACATGACGGAATGGTTTCGTTGACAAGAGGACGTTAAAAGCGGACAGCGTGGGACGAATCCCACGCTGTTTTCATGAAAAGGCACGCGTCTTGACGGGGCATGTTCATGCCCGGGTGAAGGGCAAAACGTTGCCCACGGAATTTTTTCATGAAAATGCGCGTGCCTAAACTCATCATTTTCATGCCGGGGAAGGACAAAAACGTGCTCATGGAGCTTTTTGTTTGTCCAATGGAGTCGGGGCGGCGCTCATCAGCCGCGTGGTGTCCCTTTCCCGTTGCGTTTGCCGTTTTTCGTGCTCGTTCAGCTTTTCTTCCATCCGCTTCAGCAGCTTTTCCCACGGGTTTTCCGCCGTTTTTTTCTTGCGCTTTCGTTTTTCTTCCGCCATGCTCAAGCGCCTCCTTTCGCTGCGGCCGATAAGGTGAGCAAGTCGCGCAGTTCGTCATCGGACAGTTCGGTGATCCATGCCTCGCCTTCGGTGATGATGTCGGCGAGCGCTTGTTTTTGTTCGAGCATCTCGTCGATTTTTTCTTCGATTGTCCCGACGGTGATCAATTTATGGACGTGGACGAATTTCGTCTGTCCGATGCGGTAGGCGCGGTCGGTCGCCTGGTTTTCCACCGCCGGGTTCCACCAACGGTCGAAATGGATGACGTGGTTGGCAGCTGTTAAGTTGAGTCCGGTGCCGCCTGCTTTGAGCGACAAAAGGAAAATCGGCGCTTTTCGTGCTTGAAACTCTTCGATCATTCGATCGCGCGTTTGTTTCGGGACGCCTCCGTGCAAAAACAACACCCGCTCATCAAACAGGTCGGAAAGCAGCTGTTGGATCATCTCGCCCATTCGCACGTATTGCGTGAAGATGAGGCACGATTCGTCGTTGGCGCGAATTTGCTCGATCAGTTCGATGAGCTTTTCGAGCTTGTGCGACCGTTCAACGAGCTGGCGGGGGCGGCGTTCTTTCAAATACAGCGCCGGATGGTCGCAAATTTGCTTCACACCGTTTAGCATTTGCAAAATCAAGCCGCGCCGCGCAAACGGACTGGCTTCCTTTGCCCGTTCGAGTGTGTCGTTGACGAGCTGCTCGTACAAGGCAGCCTGTTCGGCCGTGAGCGGGCAATACTCTTTTTGTTCAAGCTTATCCGGCAAGTTGAGCGCAACCGCTTCATCCGTTTTCGTCCGCCGCAAGAGAAATGGGCGGATGAGCGTCTGCAGCGCCGCTTTTTTGCGGGCATCTCCTTCTTTTTCAATCGGCCCGGCAAAGCGCCGCTCAAACTCCGCACGGCTGCCGAGATAGCCAGGGTTGAGGAAGTGGAAGATGCTCCAAAGTTCGCCGAGACGGTTTTCAACCGGCGTGCCGGATAAGGCGATTTTATGTTTTCCGCTCAAGCGGCGGATGGCGCGCGCTTGTTTTGTTTGCGCGTTTTTAATGTTTTGCGCTTCATCAAGGCAAATCGCATGCCAATGAATCTGTTTTAAATCGTCTTGGTCCAAATGAGCAAGGTTGTAAGACGTAATGACGAGATCGGCCTCGCCTGCCGTTTGCACGAACGCATCGTTTTTCGTCCGGTTCGGTCCATGGTGCACGTAGACGCGCAAGTCTGGGGTGAAGCGGGCGCATTCCTTTTGCCAGTTGCCGATCACGCTGGTCGGACAAATGAGCAACGCCGGCGTGTCTGGACGTTCCATTTCTTTTACATAGGCCAAATAGGCAAGCAGCTGCACCGTTTTGCCTAGCCCCATGTCATCGGCCAAGCAGGCGCCAAAGCCGAATCGGCGCAAAAAGACGAGCCAGTCGACACCGCGCTGCTGGTACGGGCGGAGCGTGCCGCGAAACGACGGCGGCACATTCGCTTTCGGCAATCCATCCAGCTGCTGGAGCTGGCGGATGAACGCGCGGAACTGATCATGGACGTCAATGTGGATCGGGATCGATTCGTCCGTTGCCTCTTCACGCTCCTCTGCTTCCGAAAGCAGCGTTTGCGCCACGATATCGTGGATCGGCACGCCTTCTTTTTTCGCCTTTTCCATGAGCGCCTGGGCGCGGCGGACAAGGGCGGGGTCAAGGATGAGCCATTGGCCGCGCAGGCGAATGAGGCGCCGCTTTTGTTCCGCCAAAGCGGCAAACTCCTCTTCCGTCAGCTCAATCCCGTTGGTCGCGACGCGCCAATCGAAATCAGCGAGCCGCTCAAGGCCGAACAGTGATTCGGCGTTGACGGAAGGCGACAGTTTCGCTTTGATCGACAGCTGCGCCTGGCGGATGTCGTGCCACCAGTCGGGAAGCAAGAGGCGTACGCCCGCTTCGGTGAGCTTTAAGCTGTCTTCGGACAAAAAACGCCACGCTTCTTCATTAGACAGTTCCGTCCGCAGACCC
Organism: Geobacillus sp. Sah69; assembly: GCF_001414205.1. NCBI lineage: Bacteria > Bacillati > Bacillota > Bacilli > Caryophanales > Anoxybacillaceae > Geobacillus > Geobacillus sp. Sah69. Next base: position 4,919 of record NZ_LLKS01000046.1, read on the forward strand.
TCCCCGGCGTCAAGCCACGGCACGATCGCGCAAATGCGGCGAATGGCGCGCTGGATCGATGATTCATATGGGCGCCAGGCGCGCGGAATATCACGGGCAGAGGTGATGACGCTGTCGTCGATGGCGATGAACACCGTTTCCAGCGTCCATGCGTCGCCGTCCTCAGGCGGCTCGACGAGGCGAAGCCCGACCGTAAACGGCGGCCGGTCGCCGAGCCAGCCGATTTGTTCCAGCCAATCGTCTTCCGTTCCGATCCATTGGCCGCTGGGGGAGGCGATTAATGGATAAGCGCGAACGATGTCGCCCCAAATGCCGCGCAGCTCTGGGTCGCGCGACAGCCAGTCGGCGATTGCCAGCGACCGCCATGCCGCAACAAGCGGGTGCGGATCGTCTTTGAGCCCGCGCCAACGCGTCCGCTCAGCTTCGGCCCATTCAGACGGCTGCGCTTGTTTCCACGCCGAGAAATCGGGGCGGAAGCAGCGTGTGCGCACATCGTCGATGATTTGCTTCGCCCATGTTTCAAGCTGGGCGGTGAACTCATCTCCCCATTTGATGGAAAGAAAACGGTTGGACGGGCGCCAGGCGAAAAACGTGAGCGCCTGCCACGGGGACAGCCGCACCGCGTCGCGTCCGTGGACGGTCGCGACATCAAGCAAGGTGCCGTAAAAGGTTTCTTCATGCCAGGCGAACACAAGCGGCGCCCAGCTCGAAACACGGTCCGGGCCGCTGAGCCAGAAGCATCGTCCTTCTTCGCTCCATTCACATGAAAGGGTAATCGTCTGCAACGCTTGTTCCATCATAGAAGCAATTTTCCTTTCTCCACTTCTTCATGAAACGCGCGCATGCGCGCTGTTTTGGCTAACAGCTGTTCAAGATACATCTGCCATTCGTTCATTCGTTTCAACGATCGGTAGCACGCACGCAATTTTTTTAAATATTGCACGGCGACGCGATAGCTTGCGCGGTTTTTCGCCTCGACAAAACGCATGACCGCTCGGTGATACAATGGCAAGACGAGCGCCGGGTTTTGTTTTTGCAGCATGGCGAGAAATGTTGGATCAATGTCATGGGCGGTGGCGTCCCCCCATAAGTATAAGTCGACTACATCATGGTAGCGCCTTTGATCGAGCAGCCAATGAACGTAGCGGTTCGCGCTGTATGGGAAGCATGCGGCCAACAGCTTCTCATAGTCGTCCCATTTGTTGTGTTGGCGAGCGTATGATTCGTACAGCCGACCGATTTCGTTGACAAACGGCGACCGCTCCATCTCTGGAAGAGCGGATATGTAGAAGGCAAGCTCTTGCTTTCCTTTCGCCCAAAATGATGCGAAACGTTCCGGCGAATGCGAGGATGCGAACCGCTCCATCCAATCGATAAAAAACGGAGCCGCTTCCTTGGGATATTGGCGGTAGATGGCGAGCGCTTCGTCATCTTCGCCGAGTAAAAAGGCGAGATGGGCGGCAGCTAGCAACAGAGTGGTTGACTGTTTTTCCGTTGCCAGGCGGATCAGCGTTTCTTTCTCTTGCCGGCGCTGCGCTTCTTTCGTGAACAGCAGCTCCCAAGCGGTTGTGTATAGGCTGTAGACGAGTGAAGGGGACGCCTTTCCCCACCGCAGCAACAACTCCCGTACATACGGGATCGTCTGTTCGATTTGCGTTTCAACAGACGGGGGCAGCAGTTCGGACGGAAACCGTTCCAACGTTTCGAACCATTCGTCGGCGATATAATCGACGTCTTGTTGCCACGAAAACTGCTCGTATGATCCGAACAACAGCCCACGGTCCCAACCGCGTTCGCGTCCGTATTCGAACAAATGGTCAAGCAAAAACAAGACCGCATGAAAGCGATGCAACAAACGGACAGCGCTGTGTTTCGGGCTGTTTTTGACGAGTCGCGGAAACAGTTGATGGGACAAGCGGTACGGCCAATCATTGCGGCGGCGGTGGCGGGCGCTCCACTCGTCCAATAGGTCGGCGAACTGCTTCCGCCATTGGGCGACCGATTCCGCTGTGTTTGGTTCAGACGGTGTTTGGACCGATGCCGCTTTCCGGTTCGGTTTTTTCTTTCTTTGTTTCCATTTCCGCAACAACTCGCCGTTGTCAAATACATTTCCGTACACGTAAAAGAACAGCGCCAGTACGTGCGGGCAAAGATCTTCCGCCCCGCATGTGCAGCTGTGGAGGGAGATGTCCGACAAATCAAGCGTCACGTCATGAATGGCGGTGTCGATGACTTTTCCTTCGATAAAATCGCTGTCTATGACCGTGACGTTATACACCAACCCTTGCCGTGACAATTCCCGCCCTTTTTGGATGACATGTTGGAAGAGAGAAAACGGCCATTCCCGCTGCAAGTCGGCAGCGGCTTTTTGCAACAGAGGTTTGGAGATTGCGGTCTGCAACATATCAGTCCGTCCTTTCCGTCCATTGTGCATCATGGGTTCCCGAAGAAAGCCCCCGTTTTCCGTTCATTCTTTATATCTACTTATTATAGCATGGCGGATTGTACTGTTGCTATGTTTGTTTGGCGTGAGAGTCAGTCAAGACTTTGTGGAGAACATTTTTTCGGTTCACTACGGGCGTTGTCAATCACTAGTTAGCGAACCATTTTCAGGAATTCATATCGTAAGCGCTTTCGGACTCTCATCCCTCATCTTGAAGTGATGATATTGTATTCCATTTTTTTACACCCAACCACCATCCCGGAGCGCCGACAACGCTTGATGGATCGGCGTCCCGGATGACCGCTGCAGACACGGTAGATTCTGACGCACCACATCTGCCCATAACCGTCCGGCCTTCCGTTTGGCCTGTTCGATCCGCTTGGACTTTGTTGAGGCCGAGGCCGCCGTTCGGGTCTCTTCTTCCTCCACCAACTGCCCATTTCTCCGCCAAATCCCGTCGATTCGGGCYGCCATCGCYCTCAGAAACGCCCGAAGCCCTTGGTCTTTCCAGCTGCGGCGGGATTTCACCCGATGCGCAAACCGGCTCATCACGCTCTCGGCGTGGCCCATCGGACGCATGCCGGTCGTCTCCACCCCTTGCTCCGACAGCCACTCCCGATAGTCCCGGATGCATCCCGGCATCGACTCGATC
>NZ_LLKS01000047.1:0-8064 GCF_001414205.1 Geobacillus sp. Sah69
CCGGGGAACGAGGAATAGTCCGTCTTGTGGCCGTCTGGCAATGACCAGGGCGTCTTTGGCGTCGTGTTTCGTCGGCAGGTTGTCATCRAGTTCTTTCGACCGGCACACATGCGCCGGGTTGACCATGACCAACGGGATCCCGTGCTCCTCGAGGAAGTAGGCCAGGTTCAACCAGTAGTGCCCGGTCGGCTCCACGGCGACGATCACCTCTGACTTCCCGAACGCTTGCATCGCCCCCTGAATCGCTTTATACAGCTGTTGAAACCCCTCTTTCGACTGGAAGATCGGGAACGATTTGCGAAGCACGCGCCCCCGGTCATCCACGAAGCAGGCGTAGTGGGTTCGTTTCGCGATATCGATGCCCACGACAAGCGTTTGTTCCGTAACTTGATCAATTTTATAGTTTTGTGTACAATTCATCTGAAGTCCTCCTTGGCATGATGGTAGGTATTGTTTGACACCCCTGCATCATACCAAGAGGGCTTTTTTTGATCAAGTCCCCGGAAAAGCTCCTAACGGGAATGCTCCTTTTGGATTTGGGTCTGCCCCATACTCAGCCAAATAACTAAACACATTTTCAATGGGATGCTCTCCCTCTAGCCAGCTTTTCAACCACTCATTTTCTTCTACTCTCTTTTTTTCATCGACATACAAATCACGAAGCAGATGCTGTGCCAGCGCAGTTGCCGTACGATCCAAAATCAGCAGATCAAATTCGCTGATTTCCTTTCCGGTTGACACAATGGATAGCTCGGCATATTCATTCCCAAGAAATTGGATCGGTTGGGTGGCCACTCTTTTCTTGGAAGCTGCGTTGTCGTCAACTATCAACTGTTCTTCCTTAAATGTTTTGCTGTATTTAGGAAATATCTCCACCTCTCTGCCGTTTATTTTAAAAACTACTTGATGTCCCGAATAGTGGTGCAATAGTTTTAAAATTTCACTATAATGGTCCATTGAAAGTAATTTTTTGTTTAATTGCTGTGAATATGATTCTAGTCCGGAGATGATTTCATAGTGTTGGTTAATTAAATAAGTGTGGATGTCTTGGGTGATCTCAACGAAAGGCACTTCTTTAAGAAAGAGAATGATCGGAAAGTGATGCGCATTCGCTAAATCGATTACTTCTTGCGGAACAGAAGGAGTATGCATACCGATTTCAATACATAATCCCGAAGCGTCACAGTTGATAAGCTGTTCTACAAACGATCGAAACAGTTCCTCATTTTCCTTCCATCCTACCCCAGTAGATAAAATCAGCTCTTTTCCGTTTAACAGATGATGGATTTTCGCAACTTCGACAACATGCACCCATTTTACAGTGCGGTTGAGCCCATTATGCCCTGCAACCACTTCAACATGTTCAAAATGTTTCCGCTTTAGAATATCAGAAACCGTTAATGTAGGAGTCTTCATACACTTTGTTTCACTCCCCTTACACCAATCATGGCAATACCATTTTAATTAGGCAGCGTAAACGGTCGTTCCTGCTTCTATCACAAATTTTTATGTAACGGCTTGGCTATATATGGCCTTCTACGTTTCATTATACAGAAAGCAACATCATCGATCGCGTTTTATGTTATGAAATGTGACATTCATTTAGGCGATTCGCGCTCTGTTTCATGAAAACCAAAGCGCCGGCCCTGCCTCTATAATGATTAAGGATATATAGAGGAACTCGTTCCGGCGCTTATCGTGACGTGCATCATTCTTCTCTCTATTCGTGGTGTTTTCTGAGCTGGCGGATTAATAATGACGAAAAATATTTGCGTGCATCAGCGTTTGTAATATGCAGTGTTTGGATATCTCTTGTTTCTGACAAAGAGTCTTCTTTCTCAAATTCAACAAACGATCCGCTTAAATTTTCTTTTACGCTTTTCATATAGTATCCTTGTTCAATTAAGTAATCGATCTTTTCTCGCTCACGTAGAAACTGATGGTAAGTCATCACACACCCCCCGCTTCTCGTCGTAACCCGCATCCTTACCGCCAGGCACAGCTTGTTGGTGTTCAATGATTTATTTACGTTAGGACATTTTCACCACATCTTGGTCGGCCATTAGCGCCCCATATTTCGCGCGTTTAACATATTGGCCGTACCCCGGTTTCCCGACAAATTGTTTATCACGTACCACAAATTCTCCTCTACATAAAACCGACACGGGTTCCCCTGTTACTTTCATCCCTTCAAACGGATTATAATCCACAGCCATATGATGTGTTTCGGCTGAAATCACCCGTTCAACCGTTGGATCAAAAATGACTAAATCCGCATCCGCACCGACGGCAATGGTTCCTTTCTTCGGGAATAGACCAAACAATTTGGCGATTCTTGTTGATACAATATCAACAAACTGGTTGAGGGTAATTCTCCCTTTTTTCACTCCTTCACTGAAAAGAATACTCACCCGATCCTCAATAATAGGACCACCATTTGGGATTTTGGTAAAATCTCCCCTTCCTAATTCTTTTTGGCCTTTAAAATCAAATGAGCATTGGTCAGATCCGAGCGTTTGCAGCTGGCCGTTTTTCAAGGCATTCCATAGTACTTCTTGATGCCATTTCTCACGAAGCGGCGGTGACCATACATATTTAGCACCTTCAAAATTCGGTTTTTCTAAATAGGACTGATCGAGCACCAGATATTGCGGACAAGTTTCGCCCCATACATTCAACCCCTTATGGCGCGCTTCGGCAATTTTCTCTACCGCTTGAGCACACGATACATGAACGACGTACAATTGCGAACCAGCGAGTTCTGTCAATTGACAGGCGCGCCCCGTCGCTTCTCCTTCTAGCTCTGGAGGTCTCGTTAATGCATGATAAATCGGATCAGTATGCCCGTCCTCCAAGGCTTTTTTCGTTAAATAGTCAATCACGTCTCCATTCTCGGCATGCACCATGACAAGTGCTCCGAGTTCTTTTGCCGCGACTAGCGTCCGATACAAGGTTCCATCATCAGCTTGAAACACATTTTTATACGCCATAAATACTTTAAAGGAGGTAATTCCTTCTTCTTCGATCACTTTTGGAAGCTCTTCAAGCACATCGTCCGTTATTTCACTGATCATCAAATGGAACCCATAATCGATCACCGCTTTCCCCGTCGCTTTGTTATGCCAAGTTTCAATCGCTTTTTTCAGGGGCTCACCTTTATTCGTTAAGCAAAAATCAATAATGGTCGTCGTCCCGCCAAATGCGGCGGCAATCGTCCCCGACTCAAAGTCGTCTTTTGTCACAGTGCCGCCAAACGGCATATCTAAATGGGTGTGCGGATCAATGCCTCCTGGAAACACATAACAACCTGTGGCATCAATCACTTCCGCTCCGCTCTCATCTAAATTTCTTCCGATTACTGCAATTTTCCCATCTTGAATGAGAAGATCGGCTTCATATATATCTGTAGCGGTAACAATTGTTCCATTTTTTATCAATTTTGTCATCATGATACCCTCCTTCATTTATAATGATTTGATATCCACACTGCAACCGCTTAGCCGGCCAAGGGCCGCTTGCCGTTCATTCCATGTTGTAAACTAGCACATTATTTCAGAATCCCTTTTTCAAATTATTTCAGGCGGATTCGGAAATAATGTGCAAAATTTTTGCGGATTGTTCCGGATTTTGCACATTCTTTCGGAACGTTTGCACGCTCTTTCAGATGAAGATTTCCAGCGCGCCTGATGGACCTATGGAAAAGAGAAAGCACAAAAGAGGCCGATTCGGCCCCTTTCGTGCTAATACCCCATTTCCTCTGCGGCCATGCGCACCAYTTCTTCGTCAATGGCGTCCTTTTTCAGCTGATACCCGTATAACAGGCACGTCGTGGCCAACGTGTTGATCACCCGAGGCCATCCCCGCGACTGCAGGGCAATCGCCTCTAACGCCGATGGGGTGAAGATCGGATGCTTCGCCCCGGCCTGTTTCATCCGATGTTCGATGTAGCCCGCCACCTCTTCCTTCTCCAGCGGCCCCATCCGGTATCGCATGATGATCCGCTGGTCGAGAGGGCGGTGCTGATTGAGCCGCAGCTTCCCCTGTAAATGGGGCAGCCCGGCCAACATCAAGACAAATCTTTCAGATACGTCTTCGGTTCCACCTGCCCATTCACCAACGGAGCGATTAGCCCGTACCGAAACAGGGCAATGTCGTGTCTCATCGACTCATCCATTCGAATCTCCTCCTTGTCTCACTTGGAATCAGGACCGTTCCGGTCCGTCTGCCCTTATCGTACCGGATCGCTTTTTCTCCGTCGATAGGAAAGGTTTGTGGGAACCTCAACTATTTCCAATTTAGGATATGTATGTAAAATCAGGATCCCATTTGATTCGCAAAAGGGTGTCGGAATCCGTCCTTCCACATGTCTCTGATGACCGAATCAAGACCGTGTTTCTCCAACGTCCGGATCCACCAGGAAGCCCGTTCCTTTTCTTTTTTCACGATAGGGCCTATGATCCTCCACCGCCTCGCAAAAAAGCTGTGAAGGCTTGATAGGTTTCGGCAGAACCGTCGGACATAAAAGATGATGCCGTCCTTTGTCGGGAGAAACGGAGCCCGGTTCGTCCCCTCGGTCAATCCTAACTGCTCTTTCACGACTTGCCATATGGCGGACAACGTATACTGAAAATACGGGAGGAGAAAGGAAGGCAGCACACTCACCGTCTTCAAGCATTCCCGACAGCGATACCGGACAATCCAAATGCGATAATCACCATGTGGGGTCAATGCGTTTCGCTCATMGTAACCGTGGCGGTGCAACGGGCGCTTGGCCCGGCAATGCGGACACTTTTTCAGAAGAGGGAAGTCGTTTTCTTTTCCACGCTCTGCATACGTTTGGACGTCAATGCCAAAGTCATGAAATTGAATCACGTCCTCCTCCCCCTCCTATGAACCGATGGATTTTCTCTTCCGAAATAATTCACAAAAAATTTAGCACATTCTTTCAGAAAAGGGGAGAGGGCTTTCTGAAGGAATGTGCAAAAAAATGTCTCTTTTGTTCCGAAATAAAGTGATAATTTACATTAACCTTCGCATAAGCGGTGCCCACTCTGGTTATACTGCTCCTAAGGAAAAGCATGGGAAACGTCTCAACATCACCGACAACCATGGATGGACGCCCCGGAAACTCCGCAAGCAGGAACGGAAGATCAAAAACGCTCATCTCCGCCAACGTGTGATGGCCGTCCGCCTGGTCATGGAAGGCTATTTGGGCAAAGACGTGGCCTCCATGGTCAACGTGTGCCGCCAAACCGTTTCCCATTATGTGTCGCTGTTTAACGAAGGGGGGCCTGGAACTCCTGCTTCATCGGGATTTTGCCCCTGGGCGAGAGCCGTTTCTCACCGAAGCATTGCGGGAGTGTCGTTTATGTTAAAGTTTAAGCGTCATTTATTATTGGTTTCTTCTTTTATGATTTTCAATTTTTTCCTTTTTTTCATTCACCCTTTTTTTGCTTATGCAAAATCTATTTCCACACCTTATGGAGTGTTGACGGATTTAGGTCCTAAGGTGCGCAATATCTCTGTTAATACTTCACGTGCCGCCATGGATAAAAAAGGAAATTGTTATTTGTATATGATTTTGCACGGAACACCTACAGTACTAGCTGTTTTAGACCTCAATACGGGAAAGGTCAAGAAAACATTTCCACTCTTGGATTCCACTGCTGCTTGGGCCATGGACATAGATGAAGGGGGAGTTTTATGGATTGGCGGCACGAATAAAGGCAGTATTTATCGCTTTGATCCTAATACGTTTTCATTCAAGAATTTTGGTAATCAATTAGGCGGTTCTAAAGAAGTAGCTATTCAAGATATTACACATTCTAATCAAAAATTATTTGCAACAACCGCATATGGGGCTAATTTCTTTAGTTTTAGTAAAGCTAAAGAAAAACGTGTCAGCGGCTTATCACCTTTAGAACCGGGTAAGAAATTCGCAAAATCAATTGTGTATGATCAAGGTTCCAATACTTTGTTTATTTCGCTCGGAGCAAAAGCGAATTTGCTTAAATGGAATCTATCGACAGGTAAAAAAGAACATATTTTACCGCTTAAATATCAGTCCGAAACATATATCTATAAGATGAGAATTGTGAACCAGTATTTGTTTGCCCGCATGTATCCGAGCGAGAAAATTGCCGTGTATGATATGAAAAAAAACCGTTTCGTGGCTGAATTTCCTGCAAGTTCAATCGTATCTCACAAGAATCCTTTTAAGAATGAGGTCTATTATACATATAAAGGGAATTTTTACCGTTTTGATTTGAAAACGTTAAAAACTTACAGAACTAACCTTTCGTTGCCTCCATTTACCGAAGCGATTTCTTTGGACTTCGTGAAAAAGAAAAATGGAGAAACGGTCTTAACAGGTCTTGTAGATAATGACGGGCGTTATTATGAGTTGAATCCGATTCGGAATAGGCTTGTCATTCGTAAACCTACTTTACCGGCTCAACCCGTTAATTTATACACAATGACGCAAAGTTTAGATGGGAGCAAAATTATTATTAACGGTTATATGTCAGGTGGCTTGTGTATTTACGATGTGGATACGAAAAAAGAAATTGAGTTAAAACCTGTTAGTCAATTAGAAACGATACTTGTTACACCTGGAAAAATGTATTTAGGTGCTTATCCGAAAGCTCGATTGCTTGAGTACGATTTAGCATCGAAATGGAAAGGATATCCAATAAATCCCAGAGAGTTACTAAATCTTTTGTCATATGGTCAGACAAGAATTACAGCTTTAATTAAAAAAGATAATACTCTCTTGCTTGGAACATATCCGGAGAATTCAACCGGAGGTGGTGTGCTTGCCCTTTATGATACGGTTTCGGGCAAATCAACAGTTTATCCAAACTTTATCAATAATCAGAGTATTATATCTCTTTTAGCGTATAAAGATGGCTATATTTATGGGGGAACATCTCGTCACGCCAACTATAAAGTGTCAAAAGAGCCGGCAAGATTTTTCCGTTTTAAACTTGATAATCCAAAGCGGGTCGAATTTTTACCAATACCGTTAAACAGTGTCATGATATCTTCTTTAATTGAGGGACCTGATGGAAACATATGGGGAATGGCTAATGGGACACTGTTCCAATACAACCCTTCGACGAATTCATTTAAAACTAAGCAAATTTTAAAAGCGATTTCTGGTCGCTTCAAAAATGCCGTTTTAGTAAACGGAAAAAATGGTTTATTGTACGGTACTGTTGAAGGGAAGCTTTTTGAAGTTGATCCATCTACTATGAAAGTAACTATTTTGCTTGATCATAATGCTTGGGATTTAGCAATAGATAAAAATGATACTCTTTATGTAAGAAACTTGGAGAGATTATATTCTTTTCAGAGAAAATAGCAGTATACCCGTGGTGCTAGATAAACTCAAACAAGCATAAAAATAGCCCTTGCATGAGGATCCCCTTAAAATGAAAGTGCAACCAACCATTAAAAAGGAGCATTCCCGTTAGGAGCTTTTCCGGGGACTTGATCAAAAAAAGCCCTCTTGGTATGATGCAGGGGTGTCAAACAATACCTACCATCATGCCAAGGAGGACTTCAGATGAATTGTACACAAAACTATAAAATTGATCAAGTTACGGAACAAACGCTTGTCGTGGGCATCGATATCGCGAAACGAACCCACTACGCCTGCTTCGTGGATGACCGGGGGCGCGTGCTTCGCAAGTCGTTCCCGATCTTCCAGTCGAAAGAGGGGTTTCAGCAGCTGTATAAAGCGATTCAGGAGGCGATGCAAGCGTTTGGGAAGTCAGAGGTGATCGTCGCGGTGGAGCCGACCGGGCACTACTGGTTGAACCTGGCCTACTTCCTCGAGGAGCACGGGATCCCGTTGGTCATGGTCAACCCGGCGCATGTGTGCCGGTCGAAAGAACTTGATGACAACCTGCCGACGAAACACGACGCCAAAGACGCCCTGGTCATTGCCAGACTGGCAAAAGACGGACGATTCCTCGTTCCCCGGCTGCTGCACGAGATTGAAGCCGATTTTCGCGTGGGGAGCACGCCCAAAGAGAAGCCTGTCGCTTATACCCATCTGAC
>NZ_LLKS01000048.1:0-109830 GCF_001414205.1 Geobacillus sp. Sah69
TCGAAACAAATACCGCACCTTGAAGGCTTGAGGATCCTGTTGAAACTGTTGGCGCTCCTTCTTGGTCATCCGGCGAAGGTTGGCCTGGTAAAACGGGCAAKCGTTGTTCTTGCACTTATAGATGTKGTATTCTTTGCGTTCCTTGATYTTTTCCAGCGTCTTTTTGCAGTGCGGGCAGCGAAAGACCGCTTGCTTGGTGAACCGATTTCGGTGGTTGAACCGGCACTGGCACACTTTGCATTGGTATTGCCCTTTTCCGCCGTTATTGGCGTACAGGTAAGAAGAGGGAGCCTGGCAGCGAGGGCAGGTCAACGAATCCGGAACACGGTGTTTCGCATTCGCGCGGCGCTGGATGGGCCGTAAAGGACGTCCGTGCTGGGCTTCATAGTCTGCCAACAGCTTCCGGTAATCAAGGGTTTCCGGCACATCGATGATCGGAAGGTCATCGACCTGAAGTTTCCGGTACGGCTTTTGGATGGGTTCGTCCAAGTCCTCGAGATTCAAGGATTTTCCCACGATCACACCCATCAAATACACAATGATTTGATATTGGGTCTTGATTATTTCGAGCAAATAGGCTAATAATTGAGGTAACAAAGCTTGTCACTCCTTTGTTTTGGCTGTTGGGTGTCGTTACCTCAATGATGGCCGAAAACAACGGGGGTGGCAAGCTTTTTTTCGTTCAACCGTTGAAACTCAAGGGAAAACCGTGAGTGTGGAGGATACACTTTTGACAATACCGTTTGTTCGCTCGGGGGGGTAGATATGTGGAAGCGGCATGAAAAAACGCTTGTGTTCGTTAGCTTTGCTGTTGCGGCTGTTGTCTTGCTTTCCTTGATTGGTCGCTTGTTTTCATAAGGGGGGATGAATCGTGAACGGTTACGATCCGGTGCTGCTTAGCCGTATTTTGACGGGATTGACGCTGACGGTCCACATCATTTATGCCACGATCGGCGTCGGGGTTCCACTGATGATCGCCATTGCCCAGTGGGTTGGGATTCGCAAAAATGATATGCATTACATCTTACTCGCTCGCCGCTGGACGCGCGGTTTTGTCATCACCGTAGCGGTCGGCGTGGTGACAGGAACAGCGATCGGCTTGCAGCTGTCGCTTTTATGGCCGAACTTTATGCAGCTGGCTGGCCAAGTGATCAGCTTGCCGCTGTTCATGGAGACGTTCGCCTTCTTTTTTGAAGCCATTTTCCTCGGCATTTATTTGTATACATGGGATCGGTTCGAAAATCAGAAAAAACATTTGCTTTTGCTTATCCCGGTGGCAATCGGGTCTTCAGCATCAGCCATGTTTATTACGATGGTGAACGCGTTTATGAATACGCCGCAAGGGTTTGAATTTAAAAACGGCGAGCTTGTCAACATCGATCCAATCGCGGCTATGTTCAACCCAGCGATGCCGACGAAAGTCGCCCATGTGCTGGCGACTTCGTATATGACGTCAGCATTCGTGCTTGCTTCGATCGCCGCTTGGCATTTATGGAAAGGCAATCGTCACATTTATCATCGCAAGGCACTTCATTTAATGATGAAAACAGCTTTTATTTTTTCGGTAGCCAGTGTATTGATTGGCGACTTATCGGGCAAATTTTTAGCCGAATACCAGCCAGAAAAGCTGGCGGCCGCTGAATGGCATTTTGAAACGAGCTCCCACGCGCCGCTCGTGTTGTTTGGCATGCTGACAGAGGATGGCGAGGTGAAGTATGCCATTAAAATCCCATATGCGTTAAGCATTTTGGCGCACAACCACCCGGGGGCGGTTGTGACCGGGCTGAACGAATTTCCGGAAGATGAACGCCCACCACTGTACATTCATTACTTATTCGATGTGATGGTCACGATCGGGGTGTTTTTAATGGTTGTCGCAGCCGCGTATTGGCTCGGATCGATTTTCCGATGGAAGTGGACGGCGAAAAAGTGGTTTTTTGGACTGCTGGTGGCGGGAGGGCCGCTGGCGATGGTTGCGATTGAGGCGGGATGGTACTTAGCGGAAGTCGGGCGGCAGCCGTGGATTTTGCGTGGCTATATGAAAACGGCGGAAGGAGCGACATCGTCGGCGCATGTGGATACGATGCTTGTGTTGTTTTGCCTTTTGTATATGGTGTTAGTAATTGCGAGCGCAATAGTGCTCATCCGTATGTTCCGCCGCAACCCGGTTGAACGGGAGCTGGCAGAGCGGGCCAATAATGGGGAGGTGGCGCCATGACGCTCGAAGTCATTGGCATTTCGGTGTTATGGCTGTTTTTGTTCGGGTACATTATCGTTGGCTCGATTGATTTCGGGGCTGGGTTTTTCAGCGCCTATAGCCATTGGGCAAACAAACAGCATATTTTGCACCGCATCATTCAGCGCTATCTTTCCCCTGTATGGGAAGTGACGAACGTCTTTCTTGTCTTTTTCTTTGTCGGCATTGTCGGCTTTTTTCCGAAAACGGCGTATTATTACGGTTCTATTTTGCTTGTCCCGGCGAGCATCTCCATCATTTTGTTAGCTATTCGCGGCTCGTACTATGCGTTTCATACGTATGGGGGGACGGAACGGAACTGGTATTTAATCGCTTATGGATTGACGGGGTTGTTTATTCCGGCCTCCCTGTCCATCGTGTTGACGATTTCTGAAGGCAGGTTTGTGGAGGTAGGCGCCTCAGGCGTTACGCTGGATTATGGGAAGCTGTTTGCAAGCCCGTTGTCATGGAGCATTGTGCTGCTCAGTGTGACGAGCGTTCTTTACATTTCTGCCGTTTTCTTAACGTACTATGCGGACGAGGCCAAGGATGAACGGGCGCGGGCGCTGTTGCGCCGCTACGCTCTTCTTTGGAGCGGGCCGACGATGTTGTCAGCGCTGCTCATTATTTACCAGCTCCGCTACCATAATCCCGAGCATTACGCCAACCTATGGAATGTGGCGTGGATGCTGGTCATTTCCTTTTTGTGTTTTGTCATTACCGTTTGGCTGCTTTGGCGGCAGCGGCGGTTCGGCTGGGCGTTTATTGCGCTGTTGTTTCAATACGCGTTCGCCTTTTACGCCTATGGCATTTCACATTATCCGTATTTGTTATACCCGTATTTGACGATTTATGACGGGTTTACGAATGAGACGATGGCTATGGCGTTGATCGTCGCGTTTATTGCCGGCCTCCTGTTATTAATTCCGTCACTTTATTTGCTTATGCGCCTCTTTGTGTTTAACAAGGCGTACGTTAAAGGAAAATGGGAAGGGGGAAAAGGATAATGCAAACATTTTTGATCATGTATGCGCCGATGATCATCGTCGCCCTGTCGATTATCGCCGCGTTTTGGGCTGGTTTGAAAGATGTGCACGTAGATGAGTAAACACAATTTCAGCGTCTTGGTAATGCATAGTTTGCCGCCAATCGCCCACACTAGCGGATGACAACGAATAGAGAAAGGATGGGCGATCATGAAAGAAATATTGGAGCGTGTGAAAGAGCAGCTGGAACAATCGTTTGACGAACCGCGCTCGACGAGTCTTGATGGGGCGATTCATGAGCTTGAACGGTTAAAAGCGAGCGCCAGGGATAAACGGCAAATGATCGAAGATGTCATCCGTGCGGTGACTCACGCGCGCAATGCGCGAATGGAGCTGGCCGAGGCGGGAGATGAATCGGCGACAAACGCTTTCGCTGAGGCCTACCGGGCGCTCGATCAAGCGATTGAATCGTACAGTGGCGTCGATAACGACCCGGTGTAAGACGGATGGGGGCCCCCTTGGCCTTCTGTTGTGACGATTGCGGGGATGGCGGCGAGCTTTTACTCACTGGCGATAAAAACGTTGCCGATCGGCACCGCCTATGCGGTGTGGACGGGAATCGGAGCGCTCGGGGCGGCCTTGGTCGGCATGTTGTTTTTAAACGAGCCGATCAACGCGCTGCGGGTGGCGTTTTTGCTTTGCATTCTTGTCGGAGTCATTGGTTTGAAGTTTACGGCGGGGCAATAAATTGGATTCATTTCTTGCCAAGAAAAAGAGTTGACAACAGGTATAAATATTGAATATCATGAAAATATAAAAACGAATATAGTTTCTTTTGTTAAAGGGGAGTAGCTTTAACAACAAAGTCGTCAGTTCAGGGCGCATGCCCTCGGCTTTGTTGGCAACGGCGACGTTGTTAGCGAGACCTTTACCGATGTTGGTAAAGGTCTCTTTTACTTATGAAGGCCTTTACCAAGGATGGTAAAGGCCTTCTTTCATGTCATGGAACAAAAGGGGGAAGATAATCGTAAAAGAAGATAGGTTCAGCTTCAAAAAGAACAAAAAGCGGAGGGGATGACATGCGCAAATGGTGGAAACGACTTCGCTTCATCGTCCATGTCCGGCGTTTTCTACCGTTTTTGTTCGAATTTTTCGTTTCTCATGAAGTGCCAATGCGAAAAAAATTGTTTTCTGTCGGTTTGCTGCTTTTGTATATAGCGTTGCCGCTTGACCTCATTCCAGATTGGATTGCGTTGTTTGGTTTGATCGATGATTTGACCGTCTTCCTGTTTATTTTGCAACAAGTCATCAAGATGGCGCCGATTTCGCTAAAGGAAAAATATAACTTGTGAAGGGGGATTGTTCCATGGATGTATTGTCAGCGGAGTTTTGGACGGCGTTGCTGTCGATCATTATTATCGATCTTTTGCTGGCAGGGGATAACGCCATTGTGATTGGATTGGCGGCCCGCAACTTGCCGAAACATCAGCAAAAAAAGGCCGTTGTCTGGGGAACGGTCGGCGCTGTCGTCATCCGGGCGCTGGCAACGATTTTTGTCGTCTGGCTGCTGAAAATCCCAGGGCTTTTGCTTGTCGGCGGTGTGCTGCTTGTCTGGATCGCTTACAAGCTGCTTGTTGAGGGGAAGGGCCACGACGATGTTGAAGCCGGGGGAAATTTATGGGAGGCGATTCGCACGATCATTATTGCCGATGCGTTGATGGGGCTTGACAACGTATTGGCGGTCGCCGGCGCCGCGCACGGAAACTTTTTCCTCGTCGTTCTTGGGTTGCTCATTTCCGTTCCGATTATGGTGTGGGGCAGCACGCTTATTTTAAAATGGATCGAGCGCTTCCCAATCATTATTACGATCGGCGCCGGTGTCCTCGCTTGGACGGCGGCGAAAATGATCGTCGATGAGCCGTTTTTAAAGGCGTATTTTGCCAATCCTGCCGTGAAGTATGGATTTGAGTTGCTTGTTGTTGCCGCTGTCATTGTGGCGGGAACGATGAAAAAAAGAAAAAGCGCCAAAGAGACGCAACCGAAAGCCGCCAATGAATAATTGGCGGCTTTTGTGGCTGGGCAATCACCAAGCGGATGGCTATTTCCATTTCAGCAGCAGAAATTGCAGCAGCCATCCAATGGAGAGCCCGGGGATGACAGATAAGATCGGCAGCCAAATCGGTCCAAAAAACACGCCGCGGATCGTCACGTGCGACGAGTACATCAAGCCGACCGTCACAAAGTAGGCAGAGACGACAAACGGCAAAAACGAGTACGGCGTTTGCCCGCCGCCAGCGTCTTTAAACGCATCCCACATGGCAAAAAAGTATAAACATGGATAAAACATCAGCCATCCGATATCGACAATGCGGGCGGCCTCATCCGTACGTCCCAAAAAGCTGAGGCGGATGGCTTCATTGAAATGGGATTGGGTGTTAATCACAAATTCCAACGCAATAAACAAAATTCCTTTTATATACTTTTTGTTCAACAGTTGCCCGAATCCAGGCAAAGCAATGCTCCATAACAATGCTTCGATCGCTTTCACCTTTTCGAACCCTTTACTGAGATAGTATTAGTTGATCGTTGCTTTGTCCGTTGCACCGTCAGATGGACCTGGAGACAATAGATGGGTGTAATTACATTTTTTTACTAAAAAGACTTGTTTTAGGCTCTTCACCACAACATGTACTTGACAAGCAATACGGTTTCCTGCACAAAGATATGCAAAACGTGCTGATTTTCCCTCACAAGCGTAAATAGGGTATGTTCAGAAAAAATCAAGTACAACTTTTAGTGAAGAGCCTTGTTTTATACTTTTTTGCAATAGGAAGGAAGGAAAACTTTCCTATAGAACCAAACGATATGTTAGCTGAAGATAAAAAATACTTTAAATTTTTCTGAATAATGAATATAATAGTTGCATAAAGGATTTTGACAAATAAATAAAGGGGGAAGCCGTGTGAAGGGGATAAAATCGATTTTGTTATGGGGCCTGATTTCCGTCCTTGGGGCCGCAGCGTTTGCCATTTTGGCTTTAAGCCGCGGCGAATCGGTCAACGCCATATGGCTGATCGTCGCCGCCGTCTGCACGTATGCGGTCGCTTATCGGTTTTACAGCCGGTTTATCGCCCGCAAAGTGTTTGGTCTTGATGATAACCGGAAAACGCCAGCGGAAGTGTTCAATGACGGGAAGGACTATGTTCCGACGAACAAATGGGTGCTATTTGGCCATCACTTTGCCGCTATTGCGGGTGCGGGACCGCTTGTCGGACCGATTTTGGCCGCGCAGATGGGCTATCTGCCTGGGACGCTTTGGATTGTGATCGGTGTTTTGCTCGGCGGAGCGGTGCAAGACTTTGTCATTTTGTTCGCTTCGATGCGCCGCAACGGGAAGTCGCTCGGCGAAATGATTAAGGAAGAAATGGGTCCGGTGACGGGCTTGATCGCAGCGCTTGGCATTTTGGGCATTATGATTATTTTATTGGCCGTATTGGCGCTCGTTGTCGTGAAAGCGCTTATCGGAAGCCCGTGGGGGATGTTTACGATCGCCGCGACGATTCCGATTGCGATTTTGATGGGCATTTACATGCGCTTCATCCGTCCAGGTCGTGTTGCCGAGGCGTCGCTTGGGGGATTTGTGCTGTTGATTTTGTCGATTGTGGCCGGTCAGTACGTCGCAGAGCATCCGACGCTTTCGGCGATGTTTACGCTCAAAGGGGAAACGATCGCGATCTTAATGATCATTTACGGATTTGTCGCTTCGGCGCTGCCGGTATGGCTGCTGCTTGCGCCGCGTGACTATTTGAGCACATTCTTGAAAATCGGCACCATCGTCGGATTGGCGCTTGGCATTTTCGTTGTGATGCCGGATTTGCAAATGCCGGCAGTGACGAAATTTATCGACGGTACAGGACCGGTCTTCGCCGGCAATTTGTTCCCGTTCTTGTTCATCACGATTGCCTGCGGCGCAGTGTCCGGGTTCCACGCGCTCGTTTCATCCGGCACGACGCCGAAGATGATTGAGCTTGAAAGCCATGCGCGGCCGATCGGCTACGGTGCGATGTTGATGGAGTCGTTCGTGGCGGTTATGGCGATGGTGGCGGCTTGCGTCCTGACGCCAGGGGCGTATTTTGCCATCAACAGCCCGGCGGCAATGATCGGCACGGATGTCGTTCAGGCGGCCAAAGTCGTGTCATCGTGGGGATTTACGATCACCCCTGACATGCTGACGGAGCTGGCGAAGGACGTCGGCGAGCAAACGGTGTTGTCGCGCACGGGCGGGGCGCCGACGTTGGCGATCGGGATGGCGCACATTTTATCGAGCGCCATCGGTGGCAAGGCGCCCATGGCGTTCTGGTATCACTTTGCCATCCTGTTCGAAGCGCTGTTCATCTTGACGACGATTGACGCTGGCACGCGCGTCGGCCGCTTTATGATCCAAGATATTATGGGGACGTTCTACAAGCCGCTTGGCAAAACGGATTCGCTTGCCTCGAACTTGATCGCCACGACCCTTTGTGTGTTGGCGTGGGGTTACTTCCTGTACCAAGGCGTCGTCGATCCGCTTGGGGGCATCAACACCCTATGGCCGCTGTTTGGCATCGCCAACCAAATGTTGGCGGGCATCGCCTTGTTGTTTGCGACGACCATTCTATTTAAAATGGGCAAAAAGGCTTATGTTTGGGTGACGCTCGTGCCGACGACATGGCTTTTGGTCGTCACGCTGACGGCGGGGTATCAAAAGCTGTTCCATGAAAACGTTAAAATTGGTTTCTTGTCGCATGCGAAAATGTTCCAAGACAGCTTGAGCCAAGGCAAAATTTTGGCGCCGGCCACGAATGAGGCGCAAATGCGGCAAATTATTATGAACGACTACATTGATGCGACATTGTGTGCGATTTTCATGCTCGTTGTGATTGCGATGTTGATCTCGGCGTTGAACATCTGGATCAAAGTGCTGCAAAACAAACATGTGCCGCTCAAAGAAGCGCCGTACGTGCCGCGCGATGGAGAAGGAGCGAAGCATTATGCCTAAATGGCTGCAAACTGTGTTGGCCTATCGCCGGCAGTTTCTTGACTTGCTTGTCGGCGTGCCGAGTTATGAAAAATATGTCGAGCATATGAAAACCCATCATCCGGGTGAGCCGATCAAGTCGCGGAAAGAGTTTTTCTGCGAGGCGCAAGAGGCGCGCTACAATGCCAAGGGCGGCAAAGTGTCGCGTTGCTGCTAGCGGCTGGAAAGGAAGGAGGGGGGTCCCATACCCGTCAAGTTTAGCGGTATAAAATTTTTAAGACGATACTCGTGTTCATCCCCGCAGTGAATGATGGGGATCACATCCATTATTGGGCATACCAAATACCCCTCCAGAAGAGGGGTATTTGGTATTTATATCCATATCTAATTCTACCATATCTCTAATTTCGTTAAGATATCTGATGCCGTTTCTTCCCCTTTCCTTCGACCTTTCTTGGCATGTTTTCGTAACAGGGAAAGGAGAGAGAAAAGGTTGATTTCCGCCATATGCGAACGCAAAAGCAACTGGTGCCAATACGATTGGAGAAGATCGAGCGCTTTCCGTTCACTGATTTCAATGTCTTCCTTTTGATGCCAATACATCCGAGCTTGAAACAGAAACGTCTGGGTGACCAAAATGGCAATCAACGTCCCGTATAAATGGCATTCGAAACGTTCTTTTTTCATCTCCTTGACTTTCTCCAAATCAAATACGGATTTCCAGGCTTTAAACAACAATTCAATTTGCCAGCGCAGGGAATAGAGCTCATAAACCTGTTGACCATCAAACGACTCTTGTGGTAAATTCGTCAGTAAGATGTGGTATTTCTTTTGTTCGAGGGTTTGGCGTGCCAGCGCCTTCCCTTTTCTTTTTTCCTTTTTCCGCACATACGCCATCCGTTTTTGCCATTCTTCCGCCGTCAGACGGCGGAAAACCAACCGTGGAACATACAAGCGTTCATGTCCGATGTACACATGTTCCATTTCCACTGATTCCCCTTCCTCTAATTGATTCCYAAGGGATTCCCAATCCCATTCCTTCCACTGGCCATTCTCCTTGATATACACTTTCATATCGGAACGGAGCCGAGTAATATAATACGCTCCGCGGGCGTCGATCTCGGACAGTGCGGCAACGGAGAAAAAGCCCAAATCCCGAATACATAGGTCATTCGGTAAAATCGTATGCTGGGCATGATAGGCAAAACGAGCGTCCGAGTCATTGGCCGATTGAACGCATAGCTGAAGGCAGGCGCCGGATAACAAGTCATATTCAAACTGAATTTTCACCCCCGACGAAACGGAACCTCGATAGTCTTCCCCATAGTCAGCGGGAACCAAAAAGCTGGTTGAGTCCAAAATCCGCAGGCGGGTAAAACAAGTTCGATAGGTCTCCATGGCTGACAAAAGCAATGGACGTTGATGCAGGAGGAGAAGGAAAAACACTTCTCGCAAAAATGCCACGGCCCGATCGGTAAAACGCTGATTCAAGCCTTCGCTTGAAAGGGAACAGCCATGCCAGAGCGTCAAGGCCGCACACAACCGCTGAAGCGACTGTTTGGCCAGTGAGCCATCTCCCCATGCACAGAGAGTCAGAAAGGCTTCCGCCGTTAACGAACGCTGCCGCCGGATAAAGCCTGTTTTCCGTGCGAGACGGGTTAATTCTTCGGGAGAAAAGAGTTGACGAATGGTTTGAATCCATGCTTTCATTTGTTTTTCCATGAAAAAAATCCTTTCTAACGTGGAGTGTTCGTTAGAAAGGATACCATGTTTTTGACGATGCACAAAGACCAAAATTCTTAACTTGATGGGTATGGTGACATACTCCCGCCGCCTACGCTCACTTGCAGAAATGGCGGCCTTGTCGGTTTAGGACGATAAAAAAAGCCGCCCGCTATGAGCGGGCGATCATGGGAATGGACAATGATGAACAGGCGGCCGGCAGCGCGCGTTGTCGGCCGCGTCCATCATGGTTAGTTGGCGGCCAACGTTTTCCCGAGCGCTTCGCGGGCCGGGACGTAGCGGTAATTGAGGTCGCGGGCGACGGCTTCGTACGTGATTTCGCCGTTGGCGACGTTGACGCCAAGCTCGAGCGCCGGGTTGTCCGTAATGGCTTGCATGACGCCTTTATTGGCGATTTGCAAGGCGTATGGGATCGTGACGTTCGTCAAGGCGATCGTCGAGGTGCGCGGGACAGCACCCGGCATGTTGGCGACCGCATAATGAACGACGCCGTGTTTGACGTACGTCGGGTTGTCATGTGTTGTGACGTGGTCGCTTGTTTCGACGATGCCACCTTGGTCGATGGCGACATCGACGATGACCGACCCCGGTTTCATCGCTTTCACCATGTCCTCGGTGACGAGCTTCGGCGCCCGCGCTCCCGGGATGAGGACAGCACCGATGACAAGGTCGGCCTCTGCGACCGCCTCGGCAATGTTCATCGGGTTGGACATGAGCGTCGTAATTTGGTTGCCGAAAATGTCGTCAAGCTCGCGCAGGCGATCCGCGTTCAAGTCGATGATCGTGACATCTGCCCCGAGGCCGACCGCGACTTTTGCCGCATTCGTGCCGACGACCCCGCCGCCGATGATGACTACTTTGCCGCGGGCGACGCCAGGGACGCCGCCAAGCAAAATGCCTTTGCCGCCGTACGGCTTTTCCAAAAATTGCGCCCCGATTTGCGCCGCCATCCGCCCGGCGACTTCGCTCATCGGCGTCAACAGCGGCAGCGTGCGGCCGACTTGCACAGTTTCATAGGCGATGGCGATAACGCCGCTTTCTTTTAAGGCGCGCGTCAACTCTGGGTCGGCGGCCAAATGCAAGTAGGTGAACAGCACAAGCCCCGGACGGAAGAAGCGGTATTCGCTTGGCAGCGGCTCTTTCACTTTCATCACCATATCTGCTTGCGCCCACACATCTTCCGCTCGCTCGATGATTTGTGCTCCGGCACGGGCGTAATCATTGTCGCTGAAACCGCTTCCAACCCCTGCCTCTTTCTCAATGAGCACTGTATGTCCTGCCTGAACGAACGACAATACGCCAGCCGGCGTAATGGCGACACGGTTTTCGTTATTTTTAATTTCCTTTGGCACTCCAATAATCATGAATATGGTTCCTCCTCATCAAAAGTGGCCTTACTTATAGTATAAAAGAGACGGAACGGGCCGGGCATTGTTCAAAAAAGAGAAAGAAGCCCCCGGTTTTTGTGGATTTCCACAAATTCAACCGCGCGCTTCGTATTTCGCTAATTTAATATCAATGTATAATTTGATTTTTTGATTCATGTCATTGAGATCAAGCTCGGCGATGTCGGCAATCCGCTTGAGCCGATAAGCAAGCGTGTTCGGGTGAACGTTGAGGACGTCGGCGGTTTCTTGCACATTTTCGTTATGGTCAAAAAATGTTTCAAACGTTTTCACCAAGTCGCTGTGATGTTTGCGGTCATAGGCTTGCAATTTCTCAAGCGCCGGGTTGGTCCAGCCTCCTTGCCGTTTTTTTTCAAGCAAAAAGTCAAAAAATTGGTAAATACCGAGTTGGGCGTAGCCGTAAACCGACTTGATTTCATCGCCGAGCTTTTCTTTCAGCGCCAGGACGGCGAGCGCTTCGTGGTAGCTTTTTTCAATGAGGCGATAGGCATCGTACACGCCGCCAAACCCGCACTGCACATCGTGGATGTGAAATCGTTCTTTCATTTTGGCGGCGAACGATTCGATGAATGCACTCAGCTCTTTCAGCGGCTGGTCAGTTTTGGGCGCCCCAAGCAAAATCACATCGCGGCCGTCGGTCGTATAAAGAAGGAGCGGGAGTTGCTGAGTCGTCTGCAAGAGATAAGAAATTTGCCGCTCCATTTCGGCGGTCAAATCAGCGGCAAAGCGGAAGACGACAACGGCAAACTGCGGTGCGGTCGGGATTTGCATGGCAGCGAGATGGGCGCGAATCTCGTCTTCGGCCGCGATATGGCTCGTCAGCAACTTCCAAAACAGCTCCTGCACCCGCTCTTCTTTTTTGTTTTTGCGCATATACAGCTGCAACACTTTGTTTTTCGCTGCCTTGGCGGCAAGCTTGAGCCATTCCATCTCCTCAGGCGACAGCGTCCGGTTCGTTTCCAGCACCCAGATGAAACCGATCACCTCATCGTTTTTCCAGATCGACACAGCGACGCGGCTGCCGAGGCCGACGTCATGAATCGGCGGCACGCGCACCGGCTCGCGGCTTTTGAGCAGCGCCGGGATGGCGCCTTGTTTCCATAAGCTGTTGATCACTTTTTCCGGGACGCGCCGGCTGATGATCGTCGCCGTCCGCGCCGGATCGGTGTAATCGTCATGGGCGCTGTAGGCGATGAGCCGATGGTTCGCATCTTCGATCGTCACCGGGCATTTCAGCACGTCGCTGACGCGGTCGGCAAACTCTTCAAGGCTGTCAAATTCGCCGCGGAACGGGTCGGTATCATAAGACATATTGACTCCCTCGCATCGTCCATATGATTTGTAGTTTCATTTTATCATAAATGTGAATCCACCACCGTTATTGTATGATGAAAGAAAGGAATGGCTGCGCTTTCTGTCCAAGGAAGGAAAGAAGGAATTCTCCCAAGAATGAAAAAATGGGACATTGCCGTCATTCCCAGCGACGGAATTGGCAAGAAAGCCGTTCTCGTGGCGAACATGAACGTCAACGGCAAATATCCGTCGATGTTTGAACCGGTGCACGGTTTGGCGCCGGATATTTACGGCAAAGGTATCGCCAATCCGATTGGGCAAATTTAGACAGCGAAGTTGATGTCTGACCATTTCGTTGAAGAAGAGCTCGGCGCCTTGTTGCTAAAAACGATTGGAGATGTTACCGCCGATGGCATCAAAACGCCGAATCTTGGCGGCACGGCTTGCGGTTTTCTTCCGTTTCGGTATACTGTTTTCAGATGAACTGCAAAAGAAAGGATGATGTTCGTTGTTCAAAAAATGGTTTGGCAAGCAACAGCCGAAGGAAGAGATGATCACCGCACCGCTTGACGGGACGATTGTGCCGCTTGAAGACGTGCCGGATCCGGTGTTTGCGCAAAACATGATGGGCGATGGTATCGCCATCGACCCGGCGGATGGGGATGTCGTCGCTCCGGTCGATGGCGAAATCATTCAGCTCTTTCCGACGAAACACGCCATCGGCTTGCGTTCGGCAGCGGGTGTGGAGTTGCTCATCCATGTCGGCATCGACACCGTGTCGATGAACGGGGAAGGGTTTACCGCTTATGTCAAAGCCGGCGACCGAGTGAAGCGGGGCGATCGGCTTCTTTCTGTCGACTTGCCACTTGTGCGCGAGAAAGCGAAAAGCGCGGTGACGCCCATCATCATCACGAATGGTGATGCGCTTGAAAGTTTGGAGAAAAAAGCAGGGACATCGGCAGCAAAAGGTGAGACGGTCTTATTTCATGTGAAAATGAAATAAGGGCGGCAGGGAGGACATATGGCGTTTCGCATCCATAAGATTTTAAACAACAACGCCGTTGTCGTGCTCGATGAAGGCAAAGAGAAAATTGTCATGGGCCCGGGGATTGCGTTTCAAAAGCGGAAAAACGATCTCATCCCCCCGGGCCGCATTGAGAAAATTTTCGTCATGGAAGAAGAAAATGAGAAGTTCCAGCAATTGCTTCGCACGTTGCCAGAAGAACATATCGATATTGCCGAAGAAATTATCAGCTATGCGGAAGGCAAACTGCAAGCACCGCTCAGCGACCATATTCATATTGCGCTGACTGATCATTTGTCGTTTGCCATCGAGCGGTTGAAGCAAGGTTACCGCATTCAAAACAAATTGCTCAATGAAATTAAAGTGCTATATAAGGCGGAGTATGAAATTGGGCTATGGGCGAAACAGTTGATCAAAGAGCGGCTTGGCATCGAGATTCCCGATGACGAGGTGGCCCATATCGCCCTTCATATTCATACGGCGAAACTCGATGCCGCCAGCATGAACAAAACGATGCGCGAGACGACGCTCATTCATGAACTCGTTGACCTTATCCAAACGGAGCTCGGCATATCGATCGATAAGGAAAGCATTTCATACCAGCGGCTGCTCACTCATTTGCGCTTTGCCTTAAGCCGCATCGAAAACGGGGAGCCGATTCATTCGATGGATGAGGAGATGCTTGCGCTCATTCAGACAAAATATGCAAGGGAATGGGCGTGTACACAAAAAGCGGCAAGCTATGCAGAGAAGGAATATGGCATCCGTTTTCCGGAGGAGGAACTCGCCTATATCGTCCTCCATATCCAACGGTTGCGAAAGCGTTGACAAAAACAGCAAGTTGCCGTATAATGCAAAACAGACAACGAAATATTGCGGGATTGTAACTGCTTCGAGCAGGCAAGACCTAAAACGTATGAAGGGAACGGCAAGTGAGTCATGCCGCTAGATCGCCCTTTGTATGTTTTAGGTCTTTTTTGTTTTTCATTTCACCATCATTCAGAAGGAGAGTAGTTCACCGATGAATTATGAACACATTGCTAAACAACTCATCCCGCTCCTTGGCGGGAAAGAAAACATCATTAGCGCGACCCATTGCGCAACAAGGCTTCGGCTTGTTTTAAAGGACGAGAAAAAGGTTGATGCAAAAACCATTGAAAACATTGAAGGGGTTAAAGGGGCGTTTTCCAGCTCCGGACAGTTTCAAATTATTTTTGGCACCGGCGTGGTGAATAAAGTGTATGAAGCGTTTGTCCGGGAAGCAGGGATACAGCAAGGTGATGCTGATGCTCATCAAGAAGCCATCAAGCAAAAAATGAATCCGCTCGCCCGCTTTGCGAAGACGTTGTCAAACATTTTTGTCCCAATCATCCCAGCCATTGTCGCGAGCGGTTTGTTAATGGGTTTGCTTGGGATGATGAAGGCGTTCAAATGGGTGGCGGCAGACAGCCCGCTGTATATTTTGCTTGATATGTTTTCGAGTGCGGCGTTTATTATTTTGCCAATTTTAATCGGCTTTAGCGCGGCGAAAGAATTTGGAGGCACGCCGTTTTTAGGGGCGGTCATCGGCGGTATTATGACTCACCCGGCGCTATTAAACCCGTGGGGATTGGCCGAGGCCAAGCCAAAATATATGCATTTTCTTGGCTTTGATATCGCTATGGTCGGGTATCAAGGGACGGTCGTGCCGATTTTGCTGGCGACGTATGTGATGAGCAAAGTGGAGCGTGGATTGCGAAAAGTTGTTCCCCATGCGGTCAGTTTGCTTGTTGTTCCATTTGTGACCGTCATTTTGACGGGATTTATTACGATTTTGGCCATTGGTCCGCTCGGCAATTTGATTGGCGATGGGATTACGAAGGTGTTGAACTTTGTTTACCATCATGGCGGTGCGTTAGCTGGCCTTATCTTTGGTGGATTGTACTCGATGATCGTCATTACCGGTGTGCATCATAGCTTTCATGCCATTGAAGCGAACTTGTTGGCGAAACTTGGGGTCAACTATTTACTGCCAATTTGGTCGATGGCCAACGTCGCCCAAGGCGGCGCCGGTTTGGCTGTATTTGTCAAATCGAAGCGGACAAAAACAAAAGAGATTGCGTTGCCGGCGGCCTTGTCAGCTTTTTTAGGCATTACCGAGCCAGTCATTTTCGGGGTGAACTTAAAATACCGGAAGCCGTTTATCGCTGCGGCCATTGGCGGCGCGCTCGGCGGAGCGTACGTCGTATTTACGAATGTAGTAGCTAATGCCTACGGGTTGACCGGCATCCCGATGATCGCCATCGTTGCGCCGGAAGGGCTCACGAACTTAATGCACTACTTAATCGGTTTTGCCATTGCCGTCGTTTCAGCGTTTGTGGCGACATTCCTTCTAAAGTTCCGTGAAGAAGAAGAGTGAGGGGACAAGCGGATGAAATCCGAACGGGAACAGAAACTTATTGAACAAGCATACGCTGAAGTCGAAAAATATGAGACTCTTGTCAATCGTGACCGGTATCGGCTTCGCTACCATCTCATGCCTCCTGTCGGGTTGATGAACGATCCAAACGGGCTGATCGACTGGCACGGAACGTATCACGTCTTCTACCAATGGATGCCGTTTCGCACCGGCCATGGCGCCAAGTTCTGGGGGCATTATACATCCCCAGACTTGGTTCATTGGCAAGCAGCGCCGATTGCGTTAGCGCCAAGCGAATGGTATGACAAAGATGGTTGCTATTCCGGCAGTGCGATTAGTTGCGATGGAAAACTCGTGCTGTTTTACACTGGCAATGTGAAAGATGAACAAGGAAACCGCCAAACGTACCAATGCATGGCCGTATCGGAAGATGGCATTCATTTTACAAAAAAAGGCGTCGTCATTACACTTCCGGACGGATATACGGCCCATTTCCGCGATCCGAAAGTATGGCGGTATCAGGGCCATTGGTATATGATCCTGGGGGCGCAAAGCGAAAGCGGCGATGGAAAAGCGGTGCTGTTTCGTTCCGCTGATCTTTGTCATTGGGAGCATCTTGGCCCAATTGCTGGCGGCAACATGAACGGGCTTGGTCCGTTTGGCTATATGTGGGAATGCCCAGACTTGTTTCCATTAGATGGGCAAGACGTGCTCATCGTCTGCCCGCAAGGATTAAAACCGGACGGCATGCGCTACCAAAACGTCTACCAGTCAGGTTATTTTGTCGGCCGCTTCGACTACGAACGGGCCGAATTCCTTCACGGGACGTTTGAGGAGCTTGACCGCGGCTTTGAATTTTACGCTCCGCAAACGATGCTTGACCGGAACGGGCGGCGCATCCTCATCGGCTGGATGGGTGTGCCGGACCAGGATGAAGACCGCCAGCCGACAGTGAGCCACCGCTGGGTGCACGCGCTCACCTTGCCGCGCGAACTTCGCCTCACTGGCGGCAAGCTGAGACAGACGCCAGTGGAAGAGCTGAAACAGTTGCGCAAACAAAAAGTAGCATATCCAAGCGCCACTGTGGTGAATGAGCTGAGGTCATGGGCGGGACTCGAGGGAGATGCGATCGAACTTCGCCTCGACAATATCGAACTGTTCGGAAGCATGATGGAAATTTACTTTCGCCATGCGGCTCGCCTTGTTTACAATAGTGACGAAGGGGTATTGACGCTTGAACGGAAAAGCTTTGTGAACGGGCTGACGGAGAAGCGGCAATGTCGATTGCCACGTCTTCGTTCGCTTCATGTTTTCCTTGATACGTCATCGATCGAACTGTTCGTCAATGATGGCGAAGAGACGTTCACTGCGCGGTTTTTTCCGCATCCGGACGACCGAACGATTCTGTTCGGAACCCACGGACATCTTCATATGGATATCGAGAAATGGGATTTGTTAAGATGAACTTGCAGTAAACAGGCTGCCAAACAAGCGCTGGTCGTTTGGCGGCTTTTTTATCATTTCGGGTCAAGAAGCGCCATTCCCAGCGAGGGCGTAGGGGAGAGATCGTTTCCGTGTGGCGGTTCGTTTTGTGAGAGAATGAGCAATATATGATTGAATTTGCCCCTTTCCCCTTCTATAATGAATATAGATCGTGTCTTGACACTAATAATGACAGGGGGATACACATGAATCAACCGATGATTTCCCAGCGCAAGCTGTTAGGCATTGCCGGTCTCGGTTGGCTGTTTGACGCGATGGATGTCGGCATGTTGTCGTTTTTGATGGCGGCCTTGCAAAAAGACTGGAACTTGACAGCCGAACAAGTCGGCTGGATCGGCAGCGTCAACTCGATCGGCATGGCCGTTGGGGCGCTCGTGTTCGGGCTGCTTGCGGACCGGATCGGCCGGAAAAACGTTTTTATTTTCACATTGTTGCTGTTCTCGATCGGCAGCGGGCTGTCGGCGCTGACAACGACGTTGGCGGCGTTTTTGGCGCTCCGCTTTTTGATCGGCATGGGGCTTGGCGGCGAGCTGCCGGTCGCGTCAACGCTCGTCTCAGAAGCGGTGCCGGCTGCCGACCGCGGCCGGGTTGTCGTGCTGCTTGAAAGCTTTTGGGCTGGCGGTTGGCTGTTGGCGGCGCTCATCTCGTATTTCGTCATACCAGCTTACGGATGGCGGACGGCGTTATGGCTGGCGGCGATTCCAGCGCTGTATGCGATCTATTTGCGCCTCCGCCTCAGCTTTCAGTCTTCGATTCTCTTCCTCTAAACTGCACTCTTTTTTTCGGGGTCTTCCCTTGAATGGAGACTTGGATGTCCCGCGCCGTTCTTCGAGCCCTTTTCGACCATGTTCATGATAACGTTTTACCCAAAGTCTGATCGTTTTCGTGCAGGGAATCCCTATAACTCTTGGCATATCCGCTTATATCCCCATCCTTCTTCGATGTACATCTGGACAGCCCTCCATTTAAACTCCACGGAATAGGTGGTCTTCCCTTTCGGTGTTTGCTTGGTCTCGAACATAAACAAATCCCTCCAGTGTTTTTCATGACAGTATGGGCATTTTCCCAACTGTCTACACTAGAGGGATAATATCAAGCGAGAAGGGCTCCTTTTTCATCCCGACAACTTCTCCAGCCTCGCGCACAACTCATGCTGCCACTCAACGTCGCCGGTCATGCTGGCCAGTAGCGACAGGTTTTTGAGTTTCGCGATCTCCATACTCTCTTGACATTGACAGAATCGTTTGGTGAAGATTTGGATGTTTTGAAGAAAAATAAACCCGCCTCGACATGGGCGGGTTTTTTCTGTCAATCCAAATACTTCTCGCATAACGATACGAACTTTCCATCTGACTTTAGCCCTTCCAAAATGCTTCTCAACATTGCACTTCTTTTGGGAAGCTGCTTCTCGAACTCTGCCACAAATGTGTCCTTGTCCCACTGTGATTTGCCAGCGTGATAAAACAGCTTTTCCAGGCGTTCCAACTCGTCGGCAGTAAAGCCAGTGGCTAAGGCCAGAATCGCAAAGCTTTTGTGCTCCTTGTTCACCATATCTAAGAGTAACGTAATTGCGTCGGTGGCTAGACTCAATTTTGCTTCAAGATCCTTGATTCTTTCCTCGTTCATAGCACCCTCCTTGTACTATAGTAATACCCAGTCTACGAATTTTGAAATGACCCAACCAACCTGTCTCGCTGTACTCAGTGGTACTCCCAGATCATATAACGCCCCGCTAACTTGATCTTGAATGATTTGGATAGAAAGGTCTTTCCAAGAAGCTATGGTCCGCAAGGTATCAGCAATATTATCGGCATATTCCCTGATAGTATCTGCTACCTTTTTACTGCCGTAGTCCTCAACAAAGTCGAGCAATTTTTTAATGGCTTGCGATTCCAGCATGTCTGCTAACGTCAATACCGCTTTCTTGAGAGCTGCAGTTTTGATACCCTGTGTTTCTACCTTTGGCGACACTGTGTTGACCTTCGCCACAGAAGGGGTGAGTTGTGACACCGTGTTTGTCTCTGCGGCAAAAACAGAAGTAGGTACTGCTACCGCCAAAACAGACAGAGCTAAAACAGGAGATAAAATTCTTTTGAACAACTTCATAGACAGCTTCATAAATTCCCCCTCCCTTTTATCGGTTTATTTATTTCAATGAATACTATAAAAGGTTAAAAAAGTAAAAGTATGTCGCAATTTGTCGTTCACAAAAAGTTCATATAACCCATATTAGTACTCACATTTCGCACCCTAACAGGGTTGAAAGAAAGGATTTTTTATTTCGTTTTTTAGAATAACTTTCCGACCAACACAACGAGTGATGGAAATCTTTTTTTACCATATCTGGTCGTTCCGTATCACGTTACACGTAAATGCTCTCATCCATGCCCAATCCCTGCAGAATCCTTCGCTGATCCGGGGTGAGGGAGCGATCCAGTGAGCGTTGGATGCGTCCATCCGGCAGCTTGAACAGGACGACGTTCACGTATGGAAACAGCTGAAAAATCGCCTGTCCCGTCGGACGGGTCAGCTTGCGGCCTCCAGGACCCTTCAACGGGTGTTCGGGAGTCATGAACGGACGCACCCGGCGCTGAAAGACGCGGTAAATGCCGGCCTCATACAGACGATCGAGATGACGGGTCAACGCATCGTCATTCAACTGGGAAGGATGGAGCCCGGAACGGATGAGTTTCTCCAGGTCGATCGTGTGCCCCCATTGTTCCAAGTGAACGAGGGCTTGCCGGCCGTCAAACACATTGTAGAGAATGGCTTGAACGGCATCGTTGACTCGAGTCTGGCACTGCGGATCGACGGGAACGAGATGGTCAATCGATTGGGGGAAACCCAGTTTTTTGAATAGAGCACTTATGATATTCAAATAAGAATTGCGATAGACCGATTCGACTTGCACATCCATGAGAGAAAAACTCCTTCACTTTCCTTGTGTGTCAAGGATTCATTCGACATCGGAACGAAAAAATCCTCCCGATTTTCGTCGGAAGGGTGCGAAATGTGAGGTCGAAATCAACATCATGAACGAGGGAACGAAGAAAGGATTTGATGCTTTGCCAAAAGGTTGTACTGGCGCCTATCATGAAAAGCATGGCAGCTGATTTTAGCCGAACTTTTTGTTCCAACCATGGAACGATGGCTGGATCGCGATGTTGGTGTTTGATCCTGTTATTCAAGGCTTCGAGCTGATTTTTCGCAAAAATTATCAACCGTATAGTGCACAGGCCAATGATTTTCTTTTATAATGAATATGTCTTTACACTAATAATGATAGGAAGATACACATGAACCAAACCGCGATTTCCCAGCGCAAGCTGTTAGGCATTGCCGGTCTCGGTTGGCTGTTTGACGCCATGGACGTCGGGATGCTGTCGTTTTTGATGGCCGCCTTGCAAAAAGACTGGAATTTGACGGCCAGCCAAGTCGGCTGGATCGGCAGCGTCAACTCGATCGGCATGGCCGTTGGGGCGCTCGTGTTCGGATTGCTTGCGGACCGGATCGGGCGGAAAAACGTTTTTATTTTCACATTGTTGCTGTTCTCGCTTGGCAGTGGGCTGTCGGCGCTGACGACGACGTTGGCGGCGTTTTTGGCGCTCCGCTTTTTGATCGGCATGGGACTTGGCGGCGAGCTGCCGGTCGCGTCAACGCTCGTCTCAGAAGCGGTGCCAGCTAAGGATCGCGGCCGGGCTGTCGTGCTGCTCGAGAGCTTTTGGGCCGGCGGGTGGCTATTGGCAGCGCTCATCTCGTATTTCGTTATCCCGGCTTACGGATGGCGGACGGCGTTATGGCTGGCGGCGATTCCAGCGCTGTATGCGATCTATTTGCGCCTCCGCCTGCCCGATTCGCCGCGGTTTGCGGCCGCGCAAAAAGAGGAGACGGTGTGGAGCAATATCGTCAAAGTATGGTCCGCTCCTTATCGGAAAGAGACGGTCATGCTTTGGCTCCTTTGGTTTTGCGTCGTCTTTTCGTATTACGGCATGTTTTTATGGCTGCCGAGTGTCATGGTCATGAAAGGGTTCAGCTTGATTAAAAGTTTTGAGTACGTGCTCATCATGACGCTGGCGCAATTGCCCGGCTATTTCAGCGCCGCATGGCTGATCGAGCGGGCGGGGCGGAAATTTGTCTTGGTCACGTACTTGCTTGGCACATCATTGAGCGCTTACTTTTTCGGCACGGCCGAGTCGCTCGTCGGGCTGATGGCATCCGGCATTTTCTTGTCGTTTTTCAACCTCGGCGCTTGGGGAGCGCTGTATGCGTATACGCCGGAGCAGTATCCGACGTCGATTCGTGCGACCGGCGCCGGCATGGCGGCGGCGTTTGGCCGCATCGGCGGCATTTTTGGCCCACTGTTGGTCGGCTCGCTTGTCGCCCAAGGGGTGTCGGTGACGATGATTTTCACGCTGTTTTGCCTCGCTGTTCTTGTCGCCGTTCTTTCTGTCGCCGTCCTCGGCAAAGAGACGAAGCAGCAAGAGCTCGCTTAAGTTGACAAATCAAACGGAGGGCTATACCTTAAGGGTAAGCCCTTTTTTGTTCGGATCATGAAGAGAGGCGGTGGATTCCTTGCGCCCGTTCGTATCGGTCGTCATCCCGACGTACAATCGCCCGTATCCGCTTGCCGAGCTGCTCGAGGCGTTGAGCCGGCAGACATACCGCCATTTTGAGGTGATCATTGTCAATGACGGCGGCATCCCCGTTCATGATGTCGTCGCCTTGTACCCGGAGCTTGACGTTCGTCTCATCGACCGCCGCGACAACGAAGGACATGTCGCCGCCCGCAACGAAGGCGTCAAGGCGGCGCGCGGCGAATTCATCATGCTTTGCGACGACGACGATTTAGTGTTGCCGTGCCATCTCGAGCGGATGGCCGCGGCACTCGAGCATGCGGACTTCGCCTATGCCGATGCGGAAATTGTCCAGTATCGGGTGGAAAACGACCAGCGTGTTCCATCCGCCCGTTTTTTATTTGCCTATGAGTATGATTTGGAAGCGATGCGGACGTTTTCGACGTATGTGCCGTCCGGGAGCGTTTATCGGAAGGCGCTTCATGACAACATCGGCGATTTTGACCCGTCCGTTCACCATTATTGGGATTGGGACTTCTTTTTGCGCGCGGCGGTCGTCTGTCGCGTCGCCCGTGTCGCGGCGGCGACCGTGTTGTACGCGTTCAGCCCGGACGGCGACAACGTGTCGCGACATATGAACGACAAGCGGCGCCAATATTTGCGGCGGCTTTGCGAGAAGCATGGGCTTGGGGACTTGCCGATGAAAAATTTTTGGCTCTTGCTTGACGAGCCGGAAGTCGCGAAGCGCCGGGCGAAAAGCGAAGTCATCTGGGACGGGAAGCCCGTCGTGTCGCGGTTTTGGGCGCAAAAAAATGCGAGCGACCATTGACATAGGTCTTTCTGGTTTGCTATGATAGTGGACAAAATCATATATGGATCGCGATGACGGATCAATAGTAGTTAACCCTCTCTTCCCAAGCGAGCCGGGGGCGGTGGGAGCCCGGTGAAGACGGTTAATGAAACGGCAGTCCGGAGCGGAAATGGCAAAAAGGGGATGCGTGATTTGCGCATCAACTAGGGTGGAACCGCGGGAGCTACGCTCTCGTCCCTAGGCGTCAGGCCTAGGGGCGAGGGCGTTTTTGATTGGTGGACATCACATTGAAGGAGGATGAACACGATGGCTGTCACAATGGAAGAAATCGTCGCACATGCCAAGCATCGTGGCTTCGTGTTTCCGGGCTCGGAAATTTACGGCGGGCTGGCGAACACGTGGGATTACGGCCCGCTTGGCGTCGAGCTGAAAAACAACATCAAACGGGCGTGGTGGAAAAAGTTCGTCCAAGAGTCACCGTACAACGTCGGGCTCGACGCCGCCATTTTAATGAACTCGAGAACGTGGGAAGCGTCCGGTCACTTAGGCAACTTCAACGATCCGATGGTCGACTGCAAACAGTGCAAAGCGCGCCACCGCGCCGACAAGCTGATTGAGAAGGCGCTCGAGGAAAAAGGGATCGAGATGATCGTCGACGGTTTGCCGCTTGTCAAGATGGATGAACTCATCAAGGAATACGACATCGCCTGCCCGGAATGCGGCAGCCGCGATTTCACGAACGTTCGCCAGTTCAACTTAATGTTCAAAACGTACCAAGGCGTCACCGAGTCGAGCGCCAACGAAATTTATTTGCGTCCAGAGACAGCGCAAGGCATTTTCGTCAACTTCAAAAACGTCCAGCGCACGATGCGCAAAAAATTGCCGTTTGGCATCGCGCAAATCGGCAAAAGCTTCCGCAACGAGATTACGCCGGGCAACTTCACGTTCCGCACGCGCGAATTCGAACAGATGGAGCTCGAGTTTTTCTGCAAGCCCGGTGAGGAGCTGCAATGGTTTGACTATTGGAAACAGTTTTGCAAGGACTGGCTGCTGTCGCTCGGCATGAAGGAGGATAACATCCGCCTGCGCGACCATGCGAAAGAAGAGTTGTCCCACTACAGCAACGCCACGACGGACATCGAGTACCATTTCCCGTTCGGCTGGGGCGAGCTGTGGGGCATCGCGTCGCGCACGGATTACGATTTGAAGCGGCATATGGAATACTCGGGCGAGGATTTCCATTATCTCGACCAAGAAACGAACGAGCGCTACATCCCGTACTGCATTGAGCCGTCGCTTGGCGCTGACCGCGTCACGCTGGCGTTTATGATCGACGCCTATGACGAAGAAGAGCTGGAAGACGGCACGACGAGAACGGTGATGCACTTGCATCCGGCGCTTGCGCCGTACAAAGCGGCTGTCTTGCCGCTGTCGAAAAAGCTCGCGGACGGGGCGCACCGCATTTATGAAGAGCTGGCGAAACATTTCATGGTCGACTATGACGAAACCGGCTCGATCGGCAAGCGGTATCGCCGCCAAGATGAAATCGGCACGCCGTTTTGCATCACATACGATTTCGAGTCTGAACAAGACGGCCAAGTGACCGTGCGCGACCGCGACACGATGGAGCAAGTGCGGCTGCCGATTGGGGAGCTCAAAGCCTTTTTAGAGGAAAAAATCGCCTTTTGATGCCATGAACGCCGGGGCAGCGACGAAACCCCGGCGTTTTTTTAAGAACGTGTATGGGGATGGAACTGATTTTTTAGAAAAAAATTCAAAAAATAGATGGATGTTCGCTGTATATAATGGTAAAATAAGAGTATAGACGAGTTTCTGCATGGATCAAGGGGGTTCACCATGATGGAATGGAAACCGATTTACTACGATGGAAGCGGCCATCCGCCTGGCGATGATGAAAGCGTTATCAAAAGCGAACCGTTTACGCTCACCGATGAGATACGAAAACAAATCAGCGGCAACCCGTTTGTCGTGGAACAAAGCGAGTAACATTGCCTTGGAGAAAGGCAATTTTTTTTTGCGGTCAAATCGTTTGTCAAATGTGTCGGATCTTTATATAATTATCTCTGATTGGAGATATTTGAATTCAAAATAAGTAAATGCCGCTTGAACAAAGTGCAAACACTAAAGTGCCGAGATCATCACGAAAGGGAGTATGCATCATGACAAAAGTATTGTACATCACCGCCCATCCGCACGACGACACGCAGTCTTACAGCATGGCGGTCGGAAAAGCGTTTATCGACACATACAAACAAGTGCATCCGGATCATGAAGTCATTCATCTTGATTTATACAAGGAATACATTCCGGAAATCGACGTCGACGTGTTCAGCGGCTGGGGCAAACTTCGCTCCGGGAAATCGTTTGAAGAGCTGTCTGACGAAGAAAAAGCGAAAGTCGGGCGGATGAACGAGCTGTGCGAGCAGTTTATTTCCGCCGACAAATATGTATTCGTCACGCCGATGTGGAACTTTTCGTTCCCGCCGGTGTTAAAGGCGTATATTGACGCCGTGGCGGTCGCCGGCAAGACGTTTAAATATACGGAACAAGGGCCGGTCGGATTGCTTACTGATAAAAAAGCGCTCCACATTCAAGCGCGCGGCGGTTTCTACTCCGAAGGCCCGGCGGCGGAAATGGAAATGGGCCATCGGTATTTAAGCGTCATCATGCAATTTTTCGGTGTTCCGTCATTTGAAGGGTTGTTTGTCGAAGGGCATGCGGCGGTGCCGGAAAAGGCGGAAGAAATTAAAGCGAACGCCATCGCTCGGGCGAAAGACTTGGCGCACACGTTTTAACGGGAGGCCGAGTATTGCGCGGGAAATGGCTGCAAACTTGGCCTGGGAGCCTCTTCATCCGGAGAGGCTCCTTTTTTGTAACTATTCACCCCAGTGCTAGTGTATAAAAAAGCCCAGCACAAATAGGGCATTTCGGTCATAGAAAATGCCCTAGGTAGCGGAAAGAACTCGATCGATCGTTTCGCCTGCCAACAGAAGACATAACGAATCCCACACGTTTTTTTCGTGTTTCGTCAGTGTGGAAACGATGCTTCTTGCGATGCAAAACGACTGCGCGAATGTTTCTTCGCGAAACGTACCCGAAATGTTCTCTTTGACTTTGACCATGCGAAGATCGCGTTCGGCTTGGTTGTTATCAAAGGGAACATGTACTTCACGTAAGAAACGCAGCGCTTCTTCCTTTCGTTTTTGAAGGCGTCGAACAAAAGCGAGTGCTTTTTTCGGAAGAGGCGTCATCGTTTCTAATCGGTGTTGTGCTCTTTCTAGGATGCGATCATACACTCGTTCCCACCGTCTCGCTTCTTCTTCGGAAAGTGCACCGTGATGGGCTTCGACGGCTTGCTTGGCGGCTAACAGAAACGTGGTCATGCGCATCGCCCACGTATGCCCCTGTTCGATGAATCCTTTTAACTCACGCAAATGGTGGGCATGACAAAGGGCATGGGTGGCATGTGTGTATTTCGGATAYGTACCGAACGCATCGTGCATCATCGTCCCTTCATATCGGGGAAGAATCCCGATATCATCGGTCGCTTTTTTTCCACGAGAAGCGTGAGGAGCCAAGTATGTATATCTCGATGTACACGCGACATGCACCCATGCGAGTTTCCCATTGATGCGCAAACTCGTTTCATCGACATGCAGGATGTTGGATTCAAGTAAGGCGTCTTCGATGATGTCCATATTTGATTCCAGCGCTTCGCGTCCTCGTTTCACCATATTGGCAAGGGTTCCTGTACTAATCGAGTGTTGATATAACGCTTCGATTGTATCACTTAAACGCTTGTACGGGATCAATTGGATATGATGTAAATAAACAACGAGCGCCGTGAGCCGTGGACCGTATTGCACATGATTCGTGACATGGGATGGGAATTCGGCTTGTTGCACGCATCGACAATGTGGACACGATTTCACTTCACGTTCATGTTGTGTCACCTCGATCGCCACAGGAGGGACATCAAACACTTGACGGATATCGACTTTGAACGGTTTGACKTCACGCAAAGAAGCTCCACATCCTTGACACGTATGCACACGGTGGACGACACGATGATGTGGATGTTCCACTTGACGGAGCGTCTTCCCCTCATGTCCCTCTTGCCCACCAGGCTTTTTGCCAGACGGCTCGCGGGAGGAACGCTTTTTCTCAAAACGGTCAGAAGATGGGGGCAAATGGCTATTGGAGCTGTTTTTTTTCGTGCGTGCTTCCAGCTCTTGAACACGGTACTTCAGTTGTTCATTTTCTTTGCGTAGTTGTTTGTTTTCGTGACGCAAATGTTCATTTTCTTGAAYGAGTTGATGAATGAGCTGTTTTTGTTGTTGRACTTTGCCGATTAAGCCCTCAACTGTAAATACAGCTTGTTGTACCGTCAACATGTGATTCACCTCCTTGTCTATCAATATTCACATCATAGACAGGAAAAGCAAAAAATATTCAGCTCACTTTATGATGTGGCTGAATAGTTACCGTCATCCCATGTTTCCTACATCATCATATGGTATAATAATCCCAACCAACATGAAACGAATGGAGAAGGAATCCACTTGAAAAGCATCAAACCCGGCCGCGGCCCGTCGATGCAAGGGCTGTTCGGCAGCATCGCCGCTGTGTTGTTCGGCATCTTTTGGATGGTGATGACCTTCTCCATCACCGCGGACTCGCCGTTTCCCGCCGCCCGCTTTTTTCCGTTTTTCGGCCTTGTCGTCATCGCCATCGGTGTATTTCAAGCAATTTACCATTACAAAAATGCGACGGGAAAACAACGCATGTCCTTATTGGACATTGTCGTCAGCGAGAAAGAGCCCGACCCACTGAACGTCCGATTTGGAGGCGAAGAGAAAACAAACAAGTATTGCCCATACTGCGGAGAACATGTGCAGCGTGATTTTCAGTTTTGCCCCCGATGCGGGAAAGCGCGAGCCCTTGACGCGAGCCGCTCTTTTTATCTGAATCTCTTTAACTTTTGAAATTTCCTTCTTCACCGTATTGAATAATTTCAAAAAATACATTAAATTATATAGTAATAGTCAAGACGAAATAAACAACCGCATACGGACATTCTTATCAAGAGAGGGGGAGGGACTGGCCCGGTGAACCCTCAGCAACCTGGCCGCGGCCAAGGTGCTAAATCCAGACAGGCAACAGCCTGGAAGATAAGAAGAAGCGAACGAAAAGTCTTCTTCTTAGAAGGCTTTTTTCTTTTACTACAACGAAATGGGGGAATCAAACGTGGGGCTGCTCGATGAGTTGAAACAACGCATTCTCATCGCCGACGGAGCGATGGGGACGCTGTTATATTCGCATGGCGTCGACCGTTGTTTTGAAGAATTGAATCTATCGAATCCAGACGAAATCATTCATATTCATGAAGCGTATATCGCGGCGGGCGCCGATGTCATTCAGACGAATACATACGGCGCCAACTATGTGAAACTCGCGCGCTACGGCTTGCAAGACGAGGTGCCGGCGATCAATCGGGCCGCTGTAAGACTGGCGAAGCAAGCAGCCAATGGGGGGGCGTACGTGCTCGGAACGATCGGAGGGCTGCGCACGTTAAACAAAAGCGTCGTACCGCTTGACGAAGTGAAACGGACGTTTCGCGAGCAGCTGTTTGTGCTGCTTGCCGAAGGGGTTGATGGTGTGCTGCTGGAGACGTATTACGATTTGGAAGAGTTGGAGACGGTGCTTGCCATCGCGCGCAAAGAGACGGACTTGCCGATTATCGCCCATGTGTCGCTCCATGAAGTCGGCGTTTTGCAAGACGGCACGCCGCTCGCGGACGCCCTTAGCCGCCTGGAGGCGCTCGGGGCCGATGTTGTCGGGCTCAACTGCCGGCTTGGTCCGCACTATATGATTCAGTCGCTTGAGGAAGTGCCCCTGCCCAATCGCGCATTTTTGTCGGCGTATCCGAACGCGAGCCTCCCGGATTACCGCGACGGCCGGCTTGTCTATGAAACGAACGCGGAATATTTTGAAGAGGCGGCCAAAGCGTTCCGCGATCAAGGGGTGCGCTTGATCGGCGGGTGCTGCGGCACGACGCCGAAACATATTGAGGCAATGGCAAAGGCGCTCGCCGACCGGACGCCGGTGACGGAAAAAACGGTGAAGCGGCGCACAGCATCTGTATCGGTGCAAGCCGATCGGCCCGCGCCGACTCCGCTTCCCGAGCTCGCCCGCACGCGCCGCTCGGTCATTGTCGAACTCGATCCGCCGAAGCAACTCGGCATTGACAAGTTTCTCGCTGGGGCGAAAGCGCTCCATGACGCCGGCATCGACGCGCTGACGTTAGCTGACAACTCACTTGCCACGCCGCGCATCAGCAACGCCGCTGTCGCCACGATCATCAAGGAGCAGCTCGGCATCCGCCCGCTTGTGCATATTACATGCCGCGATCGCAAT
Source organism: Geobacillus sp. Sah69 (assembly GCF_001414205.1). NCBI lineage: Bacteria > Bacillati > Bacillota > Bacilli > Caryophanales > Anoxybacillaceae > Geobacillus > Geobacillus sp. Sah69. Next base: position 29,430 of record NZ_LLKS01000048.1, read on the forward strand.
TTGATCGGCCTGCAGTCGCATTTGATGGGCTTGCATACGCTCGGCATCACCGACGTGCTCGCCATTACCGGCGACCCGTCGAAAATCGGCGACTTCCCAGGAGCAACGTCGGTGTATGATTTATCATCGTTCGATTTGATCCGCTTGATCCGCCAGTTTAACGAAGGGCTGTCGTACTCGGGCAAACCGCTTGGGCAAAAAACGAACTTCTCGATCGGCGCTGCGTTCAACCCGAACGTCCGCCATTTGGATAAAGCAGTTGAGCGAATGGAGAAAAAAATTCAATGCGGCGCCCACTATTTCTTGACCCAGCCGGTTTACTCGGAAGAAAAAATCGTGCAAATATACGAAACAACGAAACATCTCGCCACGCCGATCTACATCGGCATTATGCCGCTTGTGAGCGCGCGCAACGCCGACTTTTTGCATCATGAAGTGCCGGGGATCACTCTGTCGGACGAGATTCGCGCCCGCATGGCCGCCTGCAGCGGCGACCCAGTAGAAGCGGCGCGCGAAGGAATTGCCATCGCCAAATCGCTCATTGACGCGGCGTTTGATTTGTTTAACGGCATTTATTTGATCACGCCGTTCTTGCGCTACGACATGACGGTCGAGCTCGTCCGCTACATTCACGAAAAAGAAGCGGCCGCCAAAGAAAGGAAGGTTGTTCATGGCTAACGTCACCTTAGAACAGCAACTGCAAAGAAAAATTCTTGTCATCGATGGCGCCATGGGCACGATGATCCAAAACGCCAACCTATCGGCCGCCGACTTTGGCGGCGAGGCGTATGAAGGGTGCAACGAATATTTGACCCTCACCGCCCCGCATGTTATCCGCCGCATTCACGAAGCGTACCTAGAAGCCGGTGCTGATATCATTGAAACGAACACGTTCGGGGCGACGCGCATTGTGCTTGACGAATATGGCCTCGGTCATTTGGCGCTTGAGCTGAACATCGAAGCGGCCAAACTCGCCAAACAAACGGCTGAGTCGTTCTCCACCCCGGACTGGCCGCGCTTTGTCGCCGGTTCGATGGGGCCGACGACGAAAACGTTGTCGGTGACAGGCGGCGCAACGTTTGAAGAACTCGTTGCCGCCTACGAAGAACAAGCGCGCGGACTGCTCTTAGGAGGCGTCGACCTTCTCCTACTCGAGACGTGCCAAGATACGCTGAATGTCAAAGCCGGTTTTCTCGGCATTTCGAAGGCGTTTGAGGCGGTCGGTCGCCGCGTGCCGCTCATGATTTCCGGCACGATCGAACCGATGGGCACGACACTCGCCGGGCAGGCGATCGATGCGTTTTTCATCTCGGTGCGCCATATGAAGCCGATCGCCGTCGGCTTAAACTGCGCGACAGGCCCCGAGTTTATGACCGACCATTTGCGCACGCTCGCCTCGCTCGCTGACACGGCGGTCAGCTGCTACCCGAACGCCGGTCTGCCGGATGAGGAAGGCCGCTACCATGAAACGCCGGAGATGTTGGCAGAGAAAATCCGCCGCTTTGCCGAAAAGGGATGGATCAACATCGTCGGCGGGTGTTGCGGCACGACGCCGGACCATATTCGCGCCATCGCCGAAGCGGTGCGCGGCATCCCGCCGCGGGCGATCCCGTCTTCGTTTGACGTCCACGCCGTCTCCGGCATCGAGGCGCTCATTTATGAGGAAACGATGCGCCCGCTCTTTGTCGGCGAGCGGACAAACGTCATCGGCTCGCGCAAATTCAAGCGCCTCATCGCCGAAGGGAAATACGAAGAAGCGGCGGAAATCGCCCGCGCACAAGTGAAAAACGGCGCCCATGTCATCGACATTTGCCTCGCCGACCCAGACCGCGACGAACTCCATGACATGGAGCAGTTCGTCCGCGAAGTCGTGAAAAAAGTGAAAGTGCCGCTTGTCATCGATTCAACCGACGAGCGCGTCATCAAGCGCGCCCTCACCTACTCGCAAGGGAAAGCGATCATCAATTCGATCAACTTGGAAGACGGCGAGGAGCGGTTTGCGAAAGTCGTTCCTCTCTTGCACAAATACGGCGCCGCTGTCGTCGTCGGCACGATCGATGAACAAGGAATGGCGGTCACCGCCGAACGGAAGCTGGAAATTGCCTTGCGTTCGTATGACTTGCTCGTGAACCGCTACGGGGTGCCGGCGCGCGACATCATTTTCGATCCGCTCGTCTTCCCGGTCGGCACCGGTGATGAGCAATACATCGGCGCGGCGAACGAAACGATCAAAGGCATTCGCCTCATTAAAGAGCAACTGCCGGAGTGCTTGACGATGCTCGGCATCAGCAACGTCTCGTTCGGCTTGCCGCCGGCCGGGCGCGAGGTGCTCAACTCCGTCTTTTTGTACCATTGCACGCAAGCTGGGCTCGATTATGCGATCGTCAACACTGAGAAGCTTGAGCGGTTCGCCTCGATTCCGGAAGAGGAAGTGCGGATGGCCGAAGCGCTTTTGTTTGACACGAGCGATGAAACATTAAACACCTTTATCGAATTTTACCGAAGCAAAATCACCGCCGCCAAGCCGGCTGAGGAGAACTTGAGCTTGGAAGAGCGGCTCGCCCGCTACGTCATTGAAGGGTCGAAAGACGGGCTCATTCCCGATTTGGAAAAGGCGCTTGAGACCTACTCCGATCCGCTGTCCATCATCAACGGTCCGCTCATGGCCGGCATGGATGAAGTCGGGCGGCTGTTCAACAACAACCAGCTTATCGTCGCTGAAGTATTGCAAAGCGCGGAAGTGATGAAAGCGGCCGTCGCCTTTTTAGAGCCGTATATGGAAAAGAAAGAAGGAAGCACAAAAGGAAAAGTCATTCTCGCCACCGTCAAAGGCGATGTCCATGACATCGGCAAAAACTTGGTCGACATCATTTTAAGCAACAACGGCTACGAGGTGATCGACCTCGGCATTAAAGTCGCTCCGCAGCAACTCATTGAAGCGGTGCGCGAACATCAGCCCGACATCATCGGGTTGTCGGGCTTGCTTGTCAAATCGGCCCAACAGATGGTCGTCACCGCCCAAGATTTGCGGCAAGCCGGCATCTCAACGCCCATTTTAGTCGGCGGCGCCGCCTTGACGCGCAAATTTACCGAAAACAAAATCGCACCCGAATACGACGGCGTCGTCCTGTACGCGAAAGACGCCATGGACGGGCTCGCGCTCGCCAACCAACTCCAGCAAGGCGAGATTGACTACAAGAAAAAAGAAGCGACCGAAAACGAGCCGACACGGCCAACGGCGGTCGCCACCGCGTTCAAATCGAACGTCTCGACCGATGTGCCGGTGTATGTCCCGGCCGACCTCGAGCGCCACGTGCTGCGAAACGTGCCGCTTGACCATGTGTTGCCGTACGTCAACTGGCAAATGGTGCTCGGCCACCACCTCGGCTTGAAAGGAAAAGTGAAGCGGCTGCTTGAAGAACGGGACGAAAAAGCGTTGGCGTTAAAAGCGGTCGTCGACGAACTCGTTGCCGAAGCGAAAGAACGCGGCTGGATTCAACCCGCCGGCGTCTACCGCTTCTTCCCGGCGCAAAGCGACGGCAACCGCGTCTACGTTTACGATCCGGTTGATCGCAAAACTGTGCTCGAGACGTTCGACTTTCCGCGCCAACCGCGGGCGCCGCATCTTTGCCTCGCCGATTATTTGAAATCGAAAGAAAGCGGCGAAATGGATTACGTCGGCTTGTTCGCCGTCACGGCCGGTCATGGCGTCCGCGAACTCGCCCAACAGTGGAAAGACGAAGGCGAATTTTTGAAAAGCCATGCCATCCAAGCGTTGGCGCTCGAGATTGCCGAAGGATTCGCCGAGCGCATCCACCAAATTATGCGCGACCGTTGGGGCTTCCCGGACGACCCGGATTTTACGATGGAAGAGCGCTTCGCCGCCAAATACCAAGGCCAGCGCTACTCGTTCGGCTACCCGGCCTGTCCGAACTTGGAAGACCAGGAGAAACTGTTCCGTCTGCTTCATCCAGAAGACATCGGCATCCGTCTCACCGACGGCTATATGATGGAACCCGAAGCATCGGTTTCGGCGATCGTCTTCGCCCATCCAGAGGCACGGTATTTCAATGTGTTATAAGCAAAATGAGAAACGAGCTGGGCTATGTGAACCAGCTCGTTTGCTTTTTTTACGCACCTTGGCGTTTCCCGTTTTGCAGCAAAAAAAGACGGGGATTGGCGCTCTGGGAAAATCGCGATGTTTGTTCAAGTGTCAACCATCATTGATTCAAATGATGGATTCAGGCATATAGCATTCCACGCCAAGCCGACGAAAATCTTTTTCGTTCCAGGTGATGATCCCTTGGATGGATGAAGTGTGCTGCGCCAGCGCCGAAAGATACGCGTCAGCAAAATCGACACTGCAACGGGCGTAATCGTCCAATGCCTTTCCAACAACTTCTTTGTCTATCGTCTTAATACAAGAAGCCTCCATGATTTGCTTCAGCTTACTTGCGATTTCTCCTTTCGTATACCCGTACCGTTTCGACTCGAGCACCCAGCAGCATTCCGCCACGACAAGAGGATGCAATAGGAACGCAAATTCACCGTTGACCGCCTTTTCAAATACCCGATAGGCAACCAAAGATTGTTCTTCATCGTCATTGGTTAAAAAACGAATGATGATGTTCGTATCTAAAATATACACCTTTCATCCTCTTCTCCCTATCATCTACTCCTCGTTCTTTTCCCTCTTGGACATCCGTTCCTCTTTCGCCTGTTTGCGAATATCCTCCCATGTCATCGGACGACTGTCCCCCCTAGGCGGCATGGTGCCGAACAAAGATAGCAACGCATCTTTCTTTTTCACCTTTAACGTCACCTCTTGATTTTCCCCATAAACAAACGCGACTTGGTCTCCCGGTTCTGCCCCAAGCACTTCTCTGATCTTCATTGGAATCGTCACTTGATGTTTCGAAGAAAGTGTGGAGTAATACGTATACGTTTCATGTGAGGATGGCTTCATCACAAATCCTCCTTCCCTCTTTGCTAATCATTTTATCTTTGCTTAATCAAAAAGTAAAGATTGTCTAATCCCCCAAGACTTCTATGGCAAGAAACGAAAAAACAGAAGAGAAAAACATGTTTCCCAAATTTCCAGATCTATTGAACAGCACGATCCATCCCCTCTTGGCACATAATTCCCCTCCTCCGTCCCATACTAACGATGACAATACATGCTAAGGAGGAACAAACATGGTCACAAAGCAACAAACAACGCTGCCCCCGCAGCACCAGACGCGCCAGCCCGGCCTGCAAACGGAGATGAACCCGCAGCCGGTCACGATCAAAGATAGTTATAAAGGAAGCGGCAAGCTCAAAAACAAAACCGCCATCATCAGCGGCGGCGACAGCGGCATCGGCCGCGCGGTCGCGGTCCATTTCGCCAAAGAAGGGGCCGATGTGGCGATTCTCTATCTCAACGAACATGAAGATGCCGACGAAACGAAACGGCTCGTCGAGCAGGAAGGAAGACGGTGTCTGGCCATTGCGGGAGACATTGGCGATGAAGCGTTTTGCAAAGAGGCGGTGAAACAGACGATCGAAGCGTTCGGCAAGCTTGACATCGTCGTCAATAACGCCGCTGAACAGCACCCGCAGCCGAACTTTCTCAACATCACCGCCGCGCAGCTGGAAAAAACGTTTCGCACGAACGTATTCGGCTACTTTTTCCTAACGAAAGCGGCGCTCCCGCACTTAAAGAACGGAAGCGCCATTATCAACACCGCTTCGGTCACCGCCTACGAAGGAAACGAACAGCTCATCGACTACTCGGCGACAAAAGGCGCAATCGTCACCCTCACCCGCTCGCTCGCCAAAGCGCTCGTCGGCCAAGGCATTCGCGTCAACGGCGTCGCCCCAGGCCCGATTTGGACGCCGCTCATCCCGTCGACGTTCAAAAGCGAGCAAGTCGCCACATTCGGTGCCAACACGCCGATGAAACGTCCCGGCCAACCGTGCGAAGTCGCTCCGTGCTACGTCTTTTTGGCGAGCGATGAGTCGTCGTACATGACCGGACAAATGCTGCACGTCGATGGCGGAAAATTCGTCAGCGGCTGACCATCTCAGTCGCTGCGGTCAATCCTTTTTGACAAAACTTCGTTATCTTTTCTTACAAAAATATAGAATCATTGTAAAAAAACCGATACGATAAAGCTACGATGTTCCTCCACTTCTTTGCAAGGGCCCCTCTTCTCTCAGTCCGCCCCGGAATGGGGTGGATTTTTTTACGGTGAACTACCCACCACCAAAATGACGATCAATTGATGGATGCGTTCACGGTCGCCCACCCACTCAATAGGGATTTGCGCTTCGACGCTCATCGTTTTCTGCTGGTACGAAGCGATCTCGCTGTACTGTTCGCCAATGTCGCGGACCAATTCATCCAGCCGAAACGCTTCTTTTTGCATTTCCAACTGATTCGAGTCTGAACGCGCCAAGGTGAGCACATCATTCTTTCTTGCCGCCCTGGATTATTCGTACTGGAGGAAGTAGAAACGCTCGGCAACTGCACGATTTGCCCTTCGCTCAATCCATCGGTAATTTCAATGTTGTCTTCATTGCTAATGCCGGTTTTCACCGTTTGGCGCACAGCCGTGCAGCTGCTGGCGCTTCAATCGGATCGCTGCCATCAGTAAATGTAATGAGGTCTTCCCCCTTCGTCACGGTTTCCCCTTCGGAAACGAGCACTTCATCCACTTCTTTGCTGCCGTCAGCTTGAATGTCCGTGCTCGTTACGGACTCAACCGTTCCCGATCCACTCACTTTCACTTCCAACATGCTCGAAAACAAAAAAAAACGCCCGCCAATACGACGGACGTCTCTTTGCCAACACCGCTTCTTTCTAACGCTGTGCACACGACCCCCGTTCAACGAGACGATGGGGGATGATGATGCGCTTGATCGGTTCATTCGGGTTGGTGATTTTTTCGATTAAGTGTTTTGCCGCTTCATAGCCGAGCTGGAAAATGCCGATGTCGATCGAGGTGAGCGGCGGACGCGACATTTCGGCGAGCAGCGTGTTGTTGAAGCTGACGATCGATACATCTTCTGGGACGCCGAGGCCCATTTCATCAAGCGTTTTCAAGATGCCGAGCGCCATGAGATCATCGGCGACGACAAGCCCGGTCGGCGGCTCAGGCAACGAAAGAAGCTCCTTCATCGCCTCTTGGCCGCCTTCCTGCAAAAATTCTGCATGGACGACGTATTCCGGCCGGTACGGAAGCCCCGCCTCCTGCAAGGCCGCGGCGTAGCCGGTTTGGCGGTCGACGGTCACCAAATATTGCGGATTGCCGCCGACAAACGCGATGCGTTCGTGCCCGCGGGCGATCAACCAGTTTGCCGCATCTTTCCCCGCCTGGACGTTGTCGTTGTCGACATGGGTCACTTGTTCCGCTTTTTGGTGCGGTTTGCCGATGACGACGAACGGAAAGCCATGCTTTAACAAGTACTTCATGAGCTTATCGTTTTGCCGCGAGTAAAGCAAAATAACGCCGTCGACGCGCCGTCCTTGCAGCATCTCCACGACCCGTTCGTAAATCTCACCTTCTTTTTCCCCGGTCGACATTTGCAAAGCATATCGCTTTTCATGGGCGGCTTTGCTGATGCCGCGGATGACTTCCGGGAAAAACGGGTTTTGTAACGCCTGGTCGGCGGAGCTCGGCATGACGATGCCGATCACTTGCGTCATTTGGCTCGCGAGGCTGCGAGCAATAAAGTTCGGGTGATAGCCGAGCTCTTTCATCGCTTCGCGCACCCGCTGTTTCGTCTTCTCGCTGATGCGCGGGCTGTCGGCGATGACGCGCGAGACGGTTGACGGCGCAACGTTCGCGCGTTTCGCCACATCTTTAATCGTAACGGTCATAAGCTCCCTCCTTTCCTTCATTTATTCATGAATCCGTTTCGCCCGTTTTTTCACTAAGTACAAAAATAGGAGAAAGAGCGCGTAGACGGCGACAATCGCCGCGATAAATGGGATGTTGATCCCGGTTTTTTCCCGCAGTTTGTACACTTCCGCCGTTTCGCGGTCGAGCACAAGATCGTATCCGTCGCCATCGCCGCGGACGAGATCGTCCAATAAAAAGCCGCGCAGTTCCTTGTTTTTTGGCAGCTGGTCGTTCGTTAGGTGAACGTGCTGCGTTTCGCCCGTGTTGTTGATGGCGATAACCGTTGTTTCATCTTCATATTGCCGTTTCCACACCGCCATGCCGTCTTTTTCATACAGGAGCGTAAAATTGCCGCGCCGCAAAGACGGCAGCTGTTGGCGGAGCGGGCCGATTTTTTTCAAGTAATCAATGATCTCCGGATCGGCGCGGAAATCCATCAAGCGGCGGTTGTCCGGGTCTTCGCCGCCGTTCATGGCGATTTCCGTTCCGTAATACATGATCGGGATGCCGGGGGCGGTGAACAAATACGTCATCGCCAGCTTGATGCGTGAAATCGGATTGTTGCGGTTGTCAATCGAAAGTTTCGTAAACCGCACGGTATCGTGATTGTCCAAAAACGTCCCGAGCAAGTACGGGCGGTCGTAAAACGTTTTGTTGTATTCCCAGGCGTCATACAACGGCCGGAGCGATGCATCGCGCCTAGCAAGCGACTGCTTCACCGCGCCATACAGCGGATAATCGACAAAACCGTCGATGCCGTATTGGCCGTACTCGGCAATATAGCGCGGATCGTCGCTCCACACTTCGCCAAGAAGGAAAAAGTCTTGTTTCACCGATTTCACTTCTTTGGCGAACTCCTGCCAAAATGATTTTGGCACATGGCGCACCGTATCGAGGCGATAGCCGTCAATGTCCGTTTCTTTGATCCACCATTTGGCCGCATCGATTAAATATTTCTTGACTTCTGGATTTTCCTGCGCTAAATCCGGCAGCCCATACACCCATCCGTTTTCTAGTTGTGTTTGATCATTCCAGTCGAAAATCTCTTTTTTCGGATGGAACCAATCTTTTTTCGCCGGGTCGCGAAGCCATGGATGGTCGTAGCCGACATGGTTGGCGACAAAGTCCAAGATGACTTTCATATGGCGCTTGTGCGCTTCTTTGACAAGCGTCTTCAAATCATCCAGCGTGCCGAAATGCGGATCGACGCGATAAAAATCTTTGATCCAATACCCGTGGTATCCGCCCGGCATGTTTTCGAAAATCGGCGTCAGCCAAATGGCCGTAAATCCCATCTCCTTGATGTAATCGAGTTTCGCCGTCACCCCTTTCAAGTCGCCGCCGAAATACCCTTTCGGATCGTTGACATTGACGCCCTTGTCATTCGTCGGATCCATATTGTTAAACCGGTCGACCATAATGAAATAAATCGCTTCATCTTGCCACGTCCGTTCTTCTTTCTCCGCCGCCTGCACCGGCCAGGCATAAAAAAGAAGGAACGGAAGGACGAGCAGCATAAAGAGCCGGTTCCCCATTTCCATTCCTCCCTTCCCGATTCATTTGCTCATTCGGAAACGGGTAAGCCCACTATTCTATGACAGCGGTTCTTACCCTTTTGTGCCACCGGCCGTTAAGCCGGAAATCAAATACCGCTGCAGGAACAAAAAGACGACGGCGATCGGCGCGGCAATCAAAATCGAGCCGGCGGCAAAGCGGGTGAAGTTGTTCGCAAACCGGTCGCTGATGAAGTTAAACAGCCCGACCGCCAGCGTAAATTTGTCCGGGTCGCGCAACACGATCGACGGCAGCAAAAAGTCGGTGAACGGCGCCATAAAGTTGAACAACGCGACAACGGCCAAAATCGGCTTGGCTAAGGGCAGCATAATTTGGATTTGCTCCGCAAAACCGGCGATCAGCGGGTCGTTCGTGATTTTTTCGTTCGTCAACGCTTTTTGGTTTGCTGGCATTTCACCGGCCACTTCATAGTAGTGGAGCGAGTTTTCTTCGTTCGTCACAAATTTCATGAAATCGACCGCCCATTCTTTGTTTTGCGAATAGGCTGATAACATCCATGTTTTCACGCCGACGAACGATTTCGGATGCTCGCCGTTGTCTAAGACCGGCAGCGGTGCGGTCGCTAATTTGTCGCCCAGCGCTTCTTTATACGACGCGATGTTCCATGGTCCGGTGATGGCAACCGCCACATTCCCTTTTGTAAACAGCCCGTTCATAATATCGCCGGTGATTTCTTTCGGAATGTAGCCGTTTTTAAACCACGATTGGACGAGCTCGGCTCCTTTGACGGCTCCATCATTCGCGAGCCCAATGTCGCTTGTGTCGTATTTGCCGTTTTCATTTTTAAACACATAGCCGCCGTAGCCAGCAAAGAACGGATAAACGAAATAGAAGTTCGCCGCTTCCATTAAAAAGCCGTATTGGTCTTTGGCCGCATTCGTTTTTTCCTTGGCGATCTTCATCAAGTCATCCAGCGTTTTCGGCGCTTCCGGCACTAAATTTTTATTGTAGAACACGCCGTATGTTTCAACGACCATCGGCACGCCATACGTCTTTCCGTCATAGGTGACCGCCTTGATGGCCGTCGGACTGTACTCGCCTTTCGCATCGCCAAGGTCGACTGGATCGGCCAATCCTTGCAGCACAATGTCGCCGATGCGGTCATGCGGCTGGTAGAACACATCCGGCCCTTTGCCAGCCGGTCCGTCGAGCGCTAGTTTTTTCGTTTGATCGAGCATGCTGACCGCAACCATCTCGATTTTGATTCCGGTTTTTTCTGTGTACTTTTTGAAAATATCTTTTAATGCTAGTTTCTGCTTTTCGTCGTCGTTCACCCAAACGACCAATTTGTCCGGTTTTTCCGCCTTTTCGGTCGTTCCTTGACTTTCTTTCGGCTGTTGAACGTCCCGTTTCGGTCCGCAGGCAGCGAGCACGCCCACGAGCAGCACAGCCATGAGAAACAAAGACAATGTTTTCTTCATGCTCTCCCTCCTCTTTTGATCGACTCTTTTTCGGTGCAACCGTAGCGAAACCGTTTGCGCATTAAAATCGCAATCACTCCAATGAAAACGATTGCACCTTTCAACTTCTATTATATCGTCTATTTTTCATTTTACAAGCTTATTTTTTATGAAATTTTGACTTTTTTTTACATTGGTGTACGCTTTGTTTAACGGAAGTCTATCATGCAAACGATTGCTTTCACCCAAATTGGATTCAAGAGGGGGAACGATGATGCAAAAAGAAGCCATTCACCACCGCCCGACTGACAACTTCGCCTATGCCTATGATGGCGAAACGCTTCATCTTCGGCTTCAGACAAAAAAAGATGATGTTGATCGGGTGGAGCTGTTGCACGGCGACCCGTACGAATGGCACGATGGCGCCTGGCAGTTTCAAACGATGCCGATGCGGAAAACGGGGAGCGACGGGTTGTTTGACTATTGGCTCGCCGAAGTCAAACCGCCATATCGACGGCTGCGCTATGGGTTTGTGCTTCGAGCTGGGGGCGAGAAACTGGTCTATACGGAAAAAGGATTTTACCATGAAGCTCCGAGCGACGACACCGCTTACTACTTTTGCTTCCCCTTTCTTCATCGGGTCGACCTATTCCAAGCGCCGGGCTGGGTAAAAGACACCGTATGGTATCAAATTTTCCCTGAGCGGTTCGCCAACGGCAACCCGGCCATCAGTCCGGAAGGAGCGCGGCCGTGGGGAAGCGAAGACCCAACGCCGACAAGTTTTTTTGGGGGGGATTTGCAAGGAATTATCGACCATCTCGATTACTTGGCTGACCTTGGCATCACCGGCCTTTACTTGACGCCGATTTTCCGCGCGCCGTCGAACCATAAATACGACACCGCTGATTATTTTGAAATCGACCCGCACTTTGGGGACAAAGAGACGTTGAAAACACTTGTCAAGCGCTGCCATGAAAAAGGGATCCGCGTCATGCTCGATGCAGTCTTCAACCATTGCGGCTATGAGTTTGCCCCGTTTCAAGATGTGTTGAAAAACGGCGCAGCCTCTCGGTATAAAGATTGGTTCCATATTCGCGAGTTTCCGCTCCAAACCGAGCCGCGCCCGAACTACGACACATTTGCGTTCGTGCCGCACATGCCGAAACTCAACACCGCTCATCCGGAAGTGAAGCGCTACTTGCTTGATGTCGCGACATACTGGATTCGCGAGTTTGATATTGATGGCTGGCGGCTCGATGTGGCAAACGAAATCGATCATCAATTTTGGCGCGAATTCCGGCAGGCAGTGAAGGCGCTAAAGCCCGATGTGTACATTCTCGGCGAGATTTGGCATGACGCCATGCCGTGGCTGCGCGGCGACCAATTTGACGCCGTCATGAACTACCCGTTCACGGACGGAGCGATTCGCTTTTTCGCGAAAGAGGAAATCAGCGCCCGCCAGTTTGCCGATATCATGGTCCGGTTGCTTCATTCGTATCCGAAACAGGTGAACGAAGCGGCGTTTAACTTGCTTGGCAGCCATGATACACCAAGGCTGCTTACGGTTTGCGGCGGCGACGTCCGCAAAGCGAAGTTGTTGTTTTTGTTCCAGCTGACGTTCACTGGTTCGCCGTGCATTTACTATGGCGATGAAATCGGCATGACGGGCGGAAACGATCCGGAGTGCCGGAAATGTATGGTGTGGGATCCAGAGAAGCAAAACAAAGAACTGTATGAACATGTCAAGCAACTGATCGCTCTTCGCAAGCAATATCGGGCGCTTCGACGCGGCGATGTCGCTTTTCTCGCCGCCGATGATGAATCGAACCATCTTGTTTATGAAAAAACGGATGGCAATGAAACGGTCATGATCATCATCAACCGGAGCAACGAAGCAGCAGAAATTCCCATGCCGATCGATGCGCGTGGAAAATGGCTGGTCAACCTTCTGACAGGGGAGCGATTCGCTGCAGAGGCGGAAACACTTTGCGTCTCCTTGCCGCCGTACGGGTTTGTGCTTTACGCGGTCGAAAGCTGGTAAGGCGACTGAGCGGGCGGTTACGGACAAACATATCGGTTGCCGGTGCAGAGGACAAGCTGCACCGGTTTGATCTTTTGCTGACCGTCCCCATCTATACCACCGGCATAGAAGAAGGTCAATTACGCCGCGCCATACGCCGATATTCGGTCGGCGTGATTCCTTCCACCTTTTTAAACAGGCGCGAAAAGTAGGCGCCATCGTCAATGCCAACCCGCTTGGCGATCGCCTCAATCGTCTCGTTCGTCTCCGCCAACCATTGCTTTGCCTTTGACAACCGATAATGTGCCAAGTAGCGGCTCAATCCCATGCCCATCGTTTTTTGCATGCAGCGTGTGATGTAGTCCGGGTGGAATCGGAGCTCCTGCGCGAGCATGTCCAGTGTAATCGGCTCGCTGAAATGTTTCTCGATATACGCAACCACCGCGGCGCTGATCTGTTCAGACGCACTCGGGACGGAAAGCTCTTGTTTTTGCAAGTGCCAAAGGAATTCGATGAACAACAGCAGCTGCCGGAGTGGCTGATCGATATCCCGCCGAATGTTTTGTTCCACGATTTGACTTAGCAGCTGTTCCACCCGCTCGCGCTGCTTGACTTCGCCATATTGACGGATGGAGAGCCGGTATTGGATCGGCTCGGTGTATGTCGCCTCCTTTTCGATCACGATCTGCCGGCTGACACCGCAATCGGAAACAACCGCAAAGTCTGGCAGCAAAAAATGAAGCCAAACCAGCTCCGTCCGTTCTTCGCATGGGCGGTGTCCGTAATGTTCCCTTCCCGGAATCAACAACAAATAGTGTCCACTGCCAACCGCAAACTCACGCCCGTTTTCTGTCATATACAAACAGCCTCGTTTCACGTAAAGCAAATCAAAGACGGAAAATGTGCGGCGGAAATGCTTCTTTCCTTCCAGAAATACACTTTCCGCCCCTTTGATGAACACCGGCAGCGGCGGCATGGAAAATGTGACCATATCCATCGGCCTCTCCCCTCTTTTGTCGGAAATGTGCAAGCAAAATCGCTTCTTTCTCTTTCCATTATGCAACAAACTAGCTAAACTGAATATATCGTTCAAGTCGGAATAAGAAAAAGGAGTTGTCTCAACATGCGCCATGAGGCCAAAACGCGGTCACTGTTTTCCTTGACGTGGCCAATTTTTATTGAAACGCTGCTCTATATGGTGATGGGCAACGCCGATACACTGATGCTCAGCCAGTATTCAGATCACGCGGTTGCTGCCGTCGGGGTGGCGAACCAAATCATCGCGTTAACGATCGTGCTGTTCAACTTCGTCGCTTTAGCGACAGCAGTGCTTGTTGCTCAATATTTAGGCGCCCGCCGAGAGCAAGAAGCCGTTGACGTATCGCTTGTATCCCTCGTGGCCAATTTGTTGTTCGGATTGTTGTTAAGCGCCATTCTCGCCGCATTCAGCGAGCCGATTTTGCGAATGATGGACTTGCCCGCCGAGCTGCTCGATGAAGGAAAACATTATTTGGCGATTGTCGGTGGATTTTTGTTCATCCAAGCGCTGATGATGACGGTCGGCGCCATTTTGAAAAGCTATGGCTTCACCCGTGACACGATGTATGTGGCGGTTGGCATGAACGTTTTGCACGTCATCAGCAACGCGGTCCTCATTTTTGGCTTGTTTGGCCTGCCCGCCCTCGGCATCCAAGGGGCTGCTATATCGACCGCCGCCAGCCGTGGCATGGCCTTTCTCGCACTTCTTGCTTTGTTGCGCAAACGAACAAACATTTCGCTCGCACCAAGGGCGTTTCACCGCCTTCCGTTTCACTATTTGCGCTCACTGCTGAAAATCGGTGTTCCGGCAGCCGGGGAACATCTTTCGTACAATACGGCGCAAATGGTCATTACGTATTTCATTACATGGCTTGGCGCTGAGGCATTGACCGTCCGTGTATACACGCAAAACATTATGATGTTTGTGTTTTTATTCGGCATCGCCGTCAGCCAAGGAACGCAAATTCTCGTCGGCCACTTCGTCGGGTCCGGGCGATACGAGGAAGCCTACGCCCGCTGCTTGAAAAGTTTGTACAGCGCCATCGCCATCTCAGTGTTGCTGGCCGCAGCCGCCTATTGGTTTGCCGAACCGTTGCTGTCGCTCTTTACCGATGACCGCTCAATGATTGTTCTTGGCCGCAAACTGTTGCTGTTAACGATTATCCTTGAACCGGGGCGCTCATTTAATTTAGTGATTATCAGCTCGCTTCGTGCCGCTGGCGATGTGCAATTCCCTGTCTATATGGGCATTTTGTCGATGTGGGGCGTCGGCGTGACCATTGCTTACGTATTTGGCATCGCCCTCGGATTTGGCCTCGTCGGCATTTGGCTGTCGTTCATCGCCGACGAATGGCTTCGCGGACTGTTGATGCTTTGGCGCTGGCGGTCGCGCGTCTGGATGAAAAAAACGATGGTACCACAAGCAAAAATGGCGTAGCGCCGCCAAATCGAATAAGAGCTGCGCGTAGGCGCAGCTCTTATTCTTTAATGCGAATGCCGTAATGATCAAACCAAACGTGCACTTGGCCAAGGTAAGCGAGCAGCTGCGGACCGGTCATGAGCTGCCCAAACCACGGCACTTGGAACGACTTCCCTTCTGTTTCAATGAGCGCCAACAATTTTTCCCGGTCGAAAAACTCGTGCAAAACCGAAGAGCGGTCATGGAGCAACTGCTCAAGCCATTGCTTGACAAGTTTCGTATATAGAGGATGGTGCGTTTTCGGATAGGGGCTTTTTTTCCGGTAGAGCACCTCTTCGGGAAGCAATCCCTCGAGCGCTTTTCGCAAAAGGCCTTTTTCTCGTCCTCCATACATTTTCATATCCCACGGAATGTTCCAAACGTATTCGACAATGCGATGGTCAGCGAACGGCACGCGCACTTCCAAGCTTGCTCCCATGCTCATCCGGTCTTTCCGGTCAAGCAGTGTCGTCATAAACCAAATCATATTTAAGTAAAACAGCTCACGCCGCTTCGCCTCCTCGGCGCTTTCCCCCTCGAGACGCGGCACTTCAGCAAGCGTTTGTTCATAACGCATTTGCACATAGTCGTCAAGGCGAAGCTTTTGCCGCCACTCATCTTTTAATAGACCCATGCGCGCGTCGACCGAACGCATCCACGGAAATCCTTTCCGAGACAAATCGTCCGGCCGATGAAACCATGGATAGCCGCCGAAAATTTCATCGGCGCACTCCCCTGATAAGCTGACGACAAACCGGTTGCGAATTTGTTTGCAAAACCAAAGAAGCGAAGAATCGACATCGGCCATGCCTGGAACGTCGCGGACGATGACGGCTTCATGCAAATGGCGGAACAGCTCTTCTTGCGTGATCACACAGCGATGATGAACCGTTTGAAATTTGTTTGACACCTGTTCGATAAATGGCGCATCCGTGTTTGGTTGAAAAGCGTTGGCTTTGAAATACTGGTCGTTTCCTTCATAATCGATCGAGTAGGTGTGCAGCGGCCCTTTTCCAGCTGTCGCAAAGGCATTGGCGGCAATCGCCGTAATGGCGCTCGAATCGACCCCGCCAGAAAGGAAGGTGCAGACCGGCACATCGGAAATGAGTTGGCGCGTGACCGCATCCGTCAATAGAAAGCGCAGCTTTTCGACCGTTTCCTCGAATGAATCGCGATGGACGTCGCTTTCGACATTCCAATACCGCCAAATGCGAAGCCCGTTGCGTGAGAAAGTCAACGCGTGCGCGGGGCGCAATTCTTGGATGCCGCAAAACACGCCGTGCCCCGGCGTGCGCGACGGCCCCAGCCCGAATACTTCCGCCAAGCCTTCATAATTGACTTCCGCTTTCACATCCGGATGGGCCAAAATCGCCTTGATCTCAGATCCGAACAAAAGCTCCTTGGCATCTTGGCGATAAAACAGCGGTTTGACCCCGAGCCGGTCGCGCGCCATAAATAGCTGCTCCCGTTCTTCATCCCAAACGGCAAAGGCAAAAATGCCGTTGAGCCAGTCAACACATTGTTCTTTCCATTCGATATAAGCGGCGAGCAGCACTTCCGTATCGGAGTGGCCGTCAAACCGGTAACCTTTATGCAACAGCTCCTTCCGGATGTCTTCCGTATTGTACAGCTCGCCATTGTAAACGATTGTGTAACGCCGTCCGTTTTTGTTCCGGATCATCGGTTGTTTGCCGCCAGCCGGGTCAACCACAACGAGCCGCTTATGCCCGAACGCGGCATGGACGTCAAGCCATGTATTTGTATCATCCGGCCCGCGTTTCGCGAGCGTCTCTGTCATCTCGGCAATCGTTTTCCGCTCACGGCGCAAATCGCGCCCGAAATGCACCCATCCAGTAATGCCACACATACGAACCAATCCTTTCCTTATCAAAATGACAGGCAACTGTTCTTCGCCGAACTGTTCGCATTGTTCTTTGGATCGCCCGTTCTTTTTTCTTGCGGATCTCGTGGGCTGCCGCCATTTTCCCCAAGGCGCTAGCCCTCCCCGCATCGGCATGATTCCATTTTATGCACCACGGGTCATTTCGATGAATTGTCCGATGTCAACAATAACGTGAATAAACGGACGAAAAGGTGGAAAAAAAGAGAAGTACAAGGAGCATTCCCGTTAGGAGCTTTTCCGGGGACTTGATCAAAAAAAGCCCTCTTGGTATGATGCAGGGGTGTCAAACAATACCTACCATCATGCCAAGGAGGACTTCAGATGAATTGTACACAAAACTATAAAATTGATCAAGTTACGGAACAAACGCTTGTCGTGGGCATCGATATCGCGAAACGAACCCACTACGCCTGCTTCGTGGATGACCGGGGGCGCGTGCTTCGCAAGTCGTTCCCGATCTTCCAGTCGAAAGAGGGGTTTCAGCAGCTGTATAAAGCGATTCAGGAGGCGATGCAAGCGTTTGGGAAGTCAGAGGTGATCGTCGCGGTGGAGCCGACCGGGCACTACTGGTTGAACCTGGCCTACTTCCTCGAGGAGCACGGGATCCCGTTGGTCATGGTCAACCCGGCGCATGTGTGCCGGTCGAAAGAACTTGATGACAACCTGCCGACGAAACACGACGCCAAAGACGCCCTGGTCATTGCCAGACTGGCAAAAGACGGACGATTCCTCGTTCCCCGGCTGCTGCACGAGATYGAAGCCGATTTGCGCGTGGGAAGCACGCTCAAAGAGAAGCTCCGCAAGGAACAGACGGCGGTGAAAAACGCGATCGTCCGCTGGACGGATCGGTATTTTCCAGAGTTTTGGACCGTGTTTCGTGACTTGGGGAAAACGGCGCTTTCGGTGTTGGAGTGGACGCCGCTTCCGGCCGATATGGCGGGTCGGACCGCCGAGGAGCTCATCGAGGTGTACCGGCAAAGCGAAGGGATGAAATGCCCGCAGAAGGCCAAAATTCAGGCGTTGATCAACGCCGCGAAGGACTCCATTGGGGTGACGGAAGGGACAGCGATGGCCCGGTTTGAGATCGCCGCGCTCGTCCGCCGATACCGCCAATTGGAGGCGGAGATCGCTGCACTGGACGCCGAGTTGAAGGCATTGGTTCAAACGACGATGGAGTACCAATGGTTGAAAACGGTCGACGGGTTGGGAGACGCCACGATCATCGATCTGCTGGCGGAGATCGGCAGCTTCGCCCATTATCGGGACCCGCGCCAATTGGTGAAGTTGGCGGGCCTGACGCTCAAGGAGAACTCCTCCGGCCAGCGCAAAGGGCAAAAGCACATCTCCAAACGGGGACGGAAACGGYTGCGCTCGGTGCTGTTTCGGGCGATGATTCCGCTGATTCGGCATAACGAGGCGTTTCGCGAGCTGCATGAGTATTAYACGACCCGATCCGTCAATCCGCTGACCGGAAAGCAGTCCATCGTCGCCTTGTGCCGGAAGCTGTTGAATGTGCTGTTTGCGATTTGTACGAAGAAACAAGCGTTTGACGCGGAGCGAATGAAACAGGACGTCTTGTCCCAGGTGCAACGGGCGGCCTAAGGCCTCCCCCCTGCGAACGGAAGAATCGTTGGACAACGAGATGACACCGGAGAAGCTGGCGTGATTTCATCCATTCGACCTTGAGTCCCTAAAGGAGCTTGGCCGGCCTCCGCCTGATGACGAGACCGAACGAGGGAATGTTGGCGCGAAGACGCCCGGAGACATGGGAGGGTTCGTCCTCATCAGCGACGCGGAGATCCAAAGGGTGCATCGAATATGCTTCCTCCACGGAAGGAAAATATCCCCAGCCGTGGCCGCGAAGCGCACCCTAGGTCTGTAAGATATCCACAAAACTGAAAAAGGATGTAAGGGATTTTGTCGAAAAATATTTTTTGGACACCCCTGAGAGGCCGAAAAGCCTTGATAGATCAACATTTCTAGAGGGAGGCGTTTTATCATGCATCATCATCACCATCATTCTCACGACCACCATGGTCACCATCATCACCACGGACACCATCATCACCACGATCACGGCAGAGAAGGGAATAAAAAAGGGCTTATGATTGCCCTTCTCATTACCGCTGGAATTATGTTATTAGAGTTTTTCGGAGGTTTAATTACAAACAGCCTAGCCCTTCTTTCTGACTCTGGTCATATGCTTAGTGATGCCAGTTCACTTGTTCTTAGCTTAGTGGCTATTTGGTTTGCCACCAAACCAGCTTCGCCGAATAAAACGTATGGTTTTTATCGTTTTGAAATCTTAGCCGCTTTATTTAATGGAGTTACCTTGTTTGTTATCGCTGGATTTATCGTATGGGAAGCGATTCAGCGTTTTTACAACCCACCAACCGTAGCTAGCGGCTCTATGATGCTGATTGCTTCCATTGGTCTGTTTGCCAATCTTTTAAGTGCCTGGGCGTTAATGAGAAAAGGGGATGTGAAAAATAATGTCAATCTTCGTAGTGCCTATCTTCATGTAATCGGTGACGCTTTAGGTTCTGTTGGAGCCATTGTTGCAGGACTCGTCATGTGGCTCTTTGGTTGGTATGTCGCAGATCCCATTATTTCCGTTTTGGTTGCCTTATTAATCTTGAAAGGTGCCTGGGGAGTGATTAAACATACGGTTCACATTTTGATGGAAGGAACGCCAATTACCATTGACCAAAATGAAGTGAAAAAAGCCTTAGAAAGTATTGAAGGAGTGATTAACGTTCACGACCTTCATATTTGGACCATTACTTCAGGATTGGACTCGTTAAGTTGCCATATTTTGATTGAAGATCATCAAGACAGCCAAAAGGTTTTACAAGAAGCGATCCATTTTATTGAGGAACACTTTAAAATTCAGCATACAACCATTCAAATTGAAACCTCTCAAATCCATCATGGGGAAATGAAAGTCTAACGAAAAATATGATCAATATAGAGCAAGGTCAGTACCTTGTTCAATATTTTAGCGAGCCTAGACTAATAAGCGATAAAAGTTTCCATTGACTAAAAAAGTTTCTGATGTACAATTTATTTAGGCAACATTTTCTTTGCTCTTACATATATCTAATTCTAAGTGTAGGAGCAAATTTTTTTACCTTAAAAGTTTCCCTTATGCAAAATATTTAGCAAAAACCAATCATGAGGTGATCATCATGAGTGAAAATATAAAAAAACTGCCGTTAGCAGTTGAAGAAGGTTGGAGAAATAAACGGACGCAACCAACGTTGCCCGAAGTATATAGAAGTTTGCGTATACCAAAAACGGGTTCTTGGATGAAAAAGTTTCTTGCGTTTGCTGGACCAGGATACTTAGTTGCCGTGGGGTATATGGACCCGGGAAACTGGGCGACTGATATCGCAGGAGGTTCCCAGTTCGGATACACGTTGCTTTCCGTTATTTTGCTTTCCAATTTAATGGCAATATTGCTTCAAGCATTGGCTGGCAAGTTGGGAATTGTAACGGGAAGGGATTTAGCCCAAGCTTGTCGCGACCATTACAGCAAGCCTGTAGCAATGATCTTATGGGTTTTATGCGAGTTGGCAATCGCAGCTTGTGATCTAGCCGAAGTGATCGGTTCGGCAATCGCTTTGAAATTGTTGTTTGGCATTCCGTTAATATATGGAGTGATTATTACAGCTCTGGATGTACTGGTCGTATTGCTATTACAGAATAAAGGGTTTCGTTATATTGAAACGTTGGTAATTGTTTTAATTCTAACCATTGGTGCTTGCTTTGTGACTGAAATCTTTCTTTCTAAGCCAGATGTAGGTGGCATATTGAAGGGATTTGTTCCAAGCCCAGAGATTATTAACAATCCATCCATGCTCTATATTGCAATCGGTATTTTAGGTGCAACCGTAATGCCTCATAATCTTTATCTGCATTCTTCCATTGTGCAGACACGTCAATACGAACAAACCAGCTCGGGTAAACGACAAGCGATCAAATATGCCACTTGGGATTCAACCATTGCACTCTTTTTCGCTTTATTTATTAATGCATCTATCCTTATTGTTTCTGCTGCTACATTCCATAAAGCAGGAATGAAAGATGTTGCGGAGATTGAAGATGCTTATCACTTGCTTGCTCCACTGCTTGGAACAACACTTGGAAGTATTTTATTTGGAGTTGCTTTGTTGGCTTCTGGTCAAAACTCCACATTAACAGGAACCTTAGCTGGTCAAATTGTGATGGAAGGTTTTCTAAACATTCGCCTTCCTGCTTGGTTAAGAAGGCTGATCACTCGATTGATCGCCATTGTCCCAGCCGTTGTTGTAACTGCTCTTTATGGCGAAAGCGGAACGGCTCAATTACTTATTTTGAGCCAAGTTATTCTTTCTTTACAGCTCTCTTTCGCGGTAGTGCCTCTCGTTCAATTCACTAGCGATAAAAAGAAAATGGGCGAGTTCGCAAATCCATTATGGTTGAAAGTTCTTGCTTGGATGGTAGCGATGGTGATTATCAGCTTAAACGCATATTTATTGTTCCAAACATTCTTTGGTTAAGAAATAGTAAACCTCATTATCTTTTTGCGGATAATGAGGTTTATTGTTTTTAGCTAATAGAATTTTTTGATGTAGCTAATTAAATGAATCGCACGGTAAATATTGGGTTGATTTTTTTAAATTCCATTCTTTTTTTGTTTTTAATTCAAATAAATATTGAATAATATAAAGAAATGGGGGTATAATATATTCAAACGGAAATTTGAATATGAAAGGGGGATAATGAATGAGTAAGAAAGATACATGTGAAATTTATTGTTATGACGAAGAAAAAGTCAATCGAATACAAGGGGAATTGCAAAAAGAAGATATATCCAGTGTTGTCCTGTTGTTTAAAGCACTGGCAGATGAAAATAGGGCAAAAATTGTCTATTCACTTTGCCAAGATGAAGAGTTATGTGTATGTGATATTGCTAATATCATCGGGGCTTCTGTTGCAACAACTTCCCATCATTTACGGACTCTTTATAAACAAGGGATTGTAAAGTATCGAAAAGAAGGAAAGCTAGCATTTTATTCGCTGGATGATGACCATATTAAGCAGTTAATCATGATTGCGTTAGTACATGATAAAGAGGTGAAAGTCCGTGTCTGAACAACAAGCAAAATTATCTAAATCAGAAGCGAAAACCTACCGTGTTCAAGGATTTACTTGTGCAAACTGTGCGGCAAAGTTTGAAAATAATGTAAAATCATTGCCAGGTGTTCAGGATGCTAAAGTAAACTTTGGAGCGTCTAAAATTACCGTTTGGGGTACAACAACCATCGAAGAATTAGAAAAAGCAGGGGCTTTTGAAAACTTAAAGGTTCGGGAAGATAAAGAAAAAGCAGTCAAGCGTGAACCTTTTTGGAAGCAAAAAGAGAACATTAAAGTGTATATTTCCGCCGTTTTGCTTGTGATCAGTTGGTTTTTAGGGAAGCAATACGGAGAAGAGCATATCTTTGCGACAATTGGATATGCTGCAGCAATTTTAATCGGTGGATATTCGTTATTTATAAAAGGTTTCAAAAACCTAGTTCGATTGAATTTTGATATGAATACGCTGATGACAGTGGCGATTTTAGGAGCTGCAGCGATTGGTGAATGGGGAGAAGGTGCAACGGTTGTTATTCTATTCGCCATTAGCGAAGCCTTAGAGCGTTATTCCATGGATAAAGCTCGTCAATCCATTGAATCGTTGATGGATATTGCTCCAAAAGAAGCATTAATTCGTCGCGGAAATGAAGAAATGATGGTCCCTGTTGACGATATTCAAGTCGGAGATATTATGATCGTAAAGCCTGGTCAGAAATTAGCGATGGATGGAATCGTCATCAAGGGTACATCTACATTAAATCAGGCTGCCATTACGGGAGAAAGTGTTCCAGTAACCAAAACAGTCGGTGATGAAGTCTTTGCAGGAACATTGAATGAAGAAGGGTTATTGGAAGTAAAAGTGACAAAACGAGTGGAAGATACAACTCTTTCGAAAATCATCCATTTAGTGGAAGAAGCTCAAGCAGAACGAGCACCTTCTCAAGCGTTTGTAGATCGTTTTGCCAAATACTATACACCAGCCATTATCATTTTTGCTCTTTTACTAGCCGTTATTCCTCCATTATTTATGGGTGCTGATTGGAGCGAATGGATTTATCGAGGTCTAGCTGTATTAGTGGTTGGTTGTCCGTGTGCGTTGGTTATTTCCACGCCTGTTTCGATTGTAACTGCCATTGGAAATGCAGCGAAAAACGGTGTGTTAATTAAAGGTGGTATTTATTTAGAGGAAGCAGGATCTCTAAAAGTCATCGCTTTTGATAAAACAGGAACATTAACAAAAGGTGTTCCTTCCGTCACCGATGTGGTCACTTATAATGGCGATGAAAATGAACTAATGACCATTACAGCAGCCATTGAAAAAGGCTCACAACATCCACTTGCTTCCGCCATTATAAGAAAAGCAGAAGAAGATGGATTGAATTTTAATGATGTATCGGTTGAAGAATTCCAATCCATTACAGGTAAAGGGGTCAAAGCCAAAGTAAATAACGCAATGTATTATGTCGGAAGTCCAGGTCTTTTTGAAGAACTTCTTCCAAATGGCATCCAATCAGAAATAAAAGAACAAATTACAACCCTTCAAACACAAGGGAAAACGGTCATGATATTAGGGACGGAAAAAGAAATTCTGGCGTTAATTGCCGTGGCAGACGAAATAAGAGAATCATCCAAAGAGGTTATTCGAAAACTTCATCAAGTCGGTATTGAAAAAACGGTGATGCTGACGGGAGATAACCAAAGAACAGCCGAAGCCATCGGAAAACAAGTCGGCGTTTCCGATATTAAAGCCGATTTACTTCCAGAAGATAAACTGAATTTCATCAAAGAGCTTCGTGACAAGCATCAAAGCGTGGCGATGGTTGGAGATGGTGTGAACGATGCACCAGCTCTTGCAGCTTCAACCGTTGGTGTGGCAATGGGTGGTGCTGGAACCGATACAGCCCTAGAAACAGCCGATATTGTCTTAATGTCTGATGATTTAAGCAAATTGCCATATACGATTAAATTGAGCCGCAAAGCTTTAGCGATTATTAAGCAAAACATTACTTTCTCTTTAGGGATTAAGGCATTGGCATTACTGTTAATTGTGCCTGGTTGGTTAACGCTATGGTTAGCGATATTTGCCGATATGGGAGCAACATTAATCGTAACATTAAACAGCATGCGATTGCTAAAAGTTAAAGAATAGGCTCTTCACCACAAGTGGCAGTGCATGATAAGGAGCGCTGAACGTGAGCATTTCGTCTCTCATTTTGCTTTTGTTGATCATGTCGATCGTGTTGCTCGTGTATGGTGTTGTCCAAAAGAGCAAAGCCGCGAAACGGATCGCCTTTGGCCTCTTCGTCGCATCGGTCGGATTAGCGGGTTTTGTCGTGTTTCTCATCGGCTATATGTAACAACAGCCAAAGACGAACACGCTGTTCTGTGTGTTCGGCTTTGCGTTTGCGGCGATTCAGATGGGGATCATTGGGGGAGATGGGGCTCGCGCTCAAGGCCTCAAGGACTGGCATTAGGGGACCGTTCGAGGCGGATTTCTCTGTCTTGCCTCATCTATCATTTTTGGGCTTCAAAGTTATTTTAAAAAAAGCGAAGAAAGTCGTTCATTTTTCTACACGAGGACAAGCGCAGGAAATATAAAGAAAATGCAGAAAAGAATGATATATGAAAAAATTATTGAAGCTGAAATGTGTAATATTTATAATATTATCTGTGTGTTGTACAACAAAAATAATCAGCTGGCATAGGAGGGATTGGGTTGATTGAAAAGCTTGTAGAAACGGTGAACGGGTGGCTATGGAGTCCTTTTTTGATTGCATTCATTGTTTGTTGCGGTTTGTATTTTAGCATTCGCACCCGTTTTCTGCAAATCCGCCATGTGAAAGAGATGGTCCGGCTTGTGACGACGGGGAAAAGTTCTGAGGCCGGGGTGTCTTCTTTCCAGGCGTTGACGATGTCGTTGTCCGGCCGCATCGGCGTCGGGAACGTGGCCGGGACGGCGACGGGGATTGCGTACGGGGGGCCGGGCGCGGTCTTTTGGATGTGGGTGATCACCTTTATCGGAGCGGCGACGGCGTATGTCGAGTCGACGCTGGCGCAAATTTATAAAGAGGAACAAGACGGACAATACCGCGGCGGTCCGGCGTTCTACATTGAAAAAGGCCTTGGCTGGAAATGGTTTGCGGTGGTGATCGCCGCGGCGATTATTCTCTCGATGGCGGTGCTGATGCCGGGAATTCAAGCAAACTCGATTGCCGACAGCTTTTCGAATGCGTTTGGCATTCCGAAATTGGTGACGGGAATTTTCGTGATTGCCGTTCTTGGCTTTACGATTTTTGGCGGAGTGAAGCGGATCGCGAAAACGGCGGAAATTGTCGTGCCGTTTATGGCAGTTGGCTATTTGTTGGTCGCGATTGCCATTATTGCGGCCAATATTGAAAAAGTCCCGGATGTGTTTGGTTTGATTTTCAAAAGCGCGTTTGGCGCTGATCAAGTGTTTGGCGGCATTCTTGGTTCGGCGGTGATGTGGGGGGTCAAACGCGGCCTTTATGCGAATGAAGCGGGGCAAGGGACGGGCGCCCACCCGGCAGCGGCGGCGGAAGTGTCCCACCCGGCGAAGCAGGGGCTTGTGCAGGCATTTTCGATCTATTTGGATGTGTTCTTGGTCGTGACGGCGACGGCGCTGATGATTTTGTTTACAGGTCAATACAATGTGATCAATGAAAAAACGGGAGAGACGATTGTCGAGCATTTGAAAGGGGTGGAACCGGGCGCAGGGTATACGCAGGCGGCGGTGGACACGCTCTTCCCGGGATTCGGGTCGGCCTTTATTGCGATCGCTCTGTTCTTCTTCGCGTTTACGACGATGTACGCGTATTACTATATTGCCGAGACGAACCTCGCCTATTTGGTGCGCAGTGAAAAGAGGGGAACGGCCTTCTTTGCCTTGAAGCTCGTCTTTTTGGCGGCCACGTTCTATGGAACGGTCAAAACGGCGACGACGGCGTGGGCGATGGGCGACATCGGGCTTGGCATCATGGTGTGGCTCAACTTGATTGCGATCTTGTTGTTGTTTAAACCGGCCTATATGGCCTTGAAAGATTATGAAGAACAGCTGAAGCAAGGGAAAGATCCGGAGTTCAACGCGTCGAAATACGGAATCAAGAACGCCACATTCTGGGAAAATGGGTATAAGAAAGCTGAAGAAAATAAAAAGGAAGCTTTATAACGGTTGCTTTGCCGAAGCAGTCCGTGTTTAGGCTGCCTAGTACGTGAATAGCAATGATTCTCAAGTGGAGGGTGTTCCGTTGCTTTTGGGACACCCTTCCGATTTGTGCACTGCGCGCAAGAGAGGAAAGGACCCATCTTCCCGTTCTCCTTCCTCACAGAGTGATAAGAGGCATGCAGAGATATCCATCGCTTGAATCGCCTTTGCGTCTCCGCGAATACGATGCGATTTTGTCGTCATCAGGGCTTTTCGTCTGTTTCCACCCACTGCTTTTGGTGTTAAAATCAAACGGAAAGTTGAGCGAGGGAGATGCATTTGGAAAAACCGGCCGAGCGGCCGGTTTTTGCGGAAATCAATGGGCTGTTTTCCGAATGTCATGGACGATTTGCGTCAGTGCTTCGTTGATCGGCGTCACTGGTCTGCCGAGCAGTTTTTCGAAATCGTTGCTTTCGACTTCTAAGGAGCCTTCCCGGATGCCGCGTTGGATGTCAACGAGAAACGACACGAGCGGTTCCGGCAGACCGGCGTTTTTCATGATGTCGGCATAGGCAGCGTCATCCACTTGTTGCACCGGTACTTCTTTGCCTAGGACAGCGCCGAGGGCGGCCGCTAGTTGTTCTTGGGTCATCAGCGGGCCGGACAGCTCGTAGATCGTGTTTTCATGACCGCTTCCTGCCAAGACGGCGGCTGCAGCTTCCGCGTAGTCTTGGCGAAGAGCCCAGCCGACTTTTCCTGCGCCCGCCGACGTCACCCAAGGCGCTCCTGCCAAAACGGCTTGAATGGTTCCGATTTCATTTTCCAAGTACCAGTTGTTGCGTAACAACGAATACGGGATGCCTGTTTTGATAATAGCTTCTTCCGTGACCCGATGCACTTCGGCAAGAGAGAGACGGCTTTCGCTTGCCTTCGCTAGACTTGTGTACGCAACGAATCCGACTTGGGCGCGTTTGGCCGCTTCAACTGCATTTGTGTGCTGGCGGATTCTTGTTTCATTGTCCCCATCCGTCGAGATGATCAATAACCGGTCGATGCCTTGGAAGGCAGTGTCCAGTGTTTCCGGACGGTCGAAGTCTCCGTGGCGAACATCGATTCCTTGAGCGCGAAAATGTTCGGCTTTTTCCGGTTGGCGGACGCTGACGGCGATTTGGTTGGCGGGCACGGATTTCAGCAGCGCCTCGACCACTTTTGTGCCGAGTTTTCCTGTGGCGCCGGTGACTAACAGTTTCATTGTACTGAACCTCCTTAGGGATTTTTTGTTGTAACTATTTTTGTTACAACGGTGGTGTAAAAAAAAGCCCTTGAAGAGCTTTTTTATTGAAATCCTTTCGTAGCTGCAATGGACGAGCCTTCCATGTTTTTTATGGCCAGAAGAAAATGGAAACAACCTAAGCGATGGCGATTGTTTATATCTTTCCCATTGGTTAGGAGGATACGACTGTGCATCGCCAGCTTAGGCTTTTCTTTTTATACGGTTTGGGGAACACTGTTCCATTGTGCGAAGTTTCTTTGGATTCGTCCACTGATCGTGTACAATACATAAAGGGTGACAACATCGTTCATCTCGGAAGGAGGAAAGCCATTGACAGACAGCGGAAAACAATCGTTCATTACGGACATTCATCAGTTGGATAAAAAAGGAGCGGGACAAGCGGTCGTTTGGCAGGAAGAAGAAGGGAGGAGAAAAAAGCTCAAACTCACTGTTCCGTCCACGCTTCCTGGTGAAAAGGTGCGGGTTTTGATCGATTGGCCGAAACGCCGGAGGGCCCATGCCCGAGTGGAAGAAGTGATCGAGCGGCATCCAGAGCGGCTCGATCCGCCGTGTCCGCACTTTGACCGCTGCGGCGGCTGTGTCTGGCAGCACTGGCGCTATGAGGGACAGCTGCGGCATAAGACCGAACAGGTGAAGGCGCTGCTTGCCCAGCACGGATTTGATCCGGACGTTGTGCGCGAGACGATCGGGATGGAACATCCGTGGCATTACCGCAATAAAATGGAGTTTACGTTCTCTCCTGAGGGCCTGCTTGGACTGCACGAGCAAGGGAATTTCCGGAAAGTGGTTTCGTTGGAGACATGTCTCATTGCCGGCGAGAAGATCGTCAAAGCCGCTATGGAAGTGGCGCGTTGGGCGCGCGATCATCAGCTGCCTGGGTATCACAAAGACACCCATGAAGGGCTGCTTCGCCACGTCATGGTGCGCGAGTCGTTTGCGACAGGAGAGGTGATGGTGGCGCTCTTTGCGACCGAGGCGCCGGAAGGGGAGTTGAAAGAAGCGGCGGCTGATTTGACGGAGCGGATCACGAAGGCGCTCCCGGACGTGAAAAGTTTGCTTTGGCTGGAGAATCGGGCGTGGGCCGACCGCACCCAGGCGGAACGAACGCACGTGCTGGCCGGACGGGATTTCATTTACGATGAATTGTGCGGGTTCCGCTACCGTCTTTGGTTTGATACGTTTTTCCAAACGAACCCGGTGCAGGCGGCCAAATTGGTTGAACTGGCGTTGGAGATGGGCGAGCCCAAGCCCCATGAGAAAATGATCGATCTCTTCTGCGGAGTCGGCACGTTTTCCTTGCCGTTCGCCAAGCGGGTGAAGGCGTTGGCGGGCATTGAAATTGTGGAAACGTCGATCGAGTCGGCGAAACGAAACGCGAAAGACAACGGCGTTGACAATACGTACTTTTTGGCACGGGATGCGCGGCGCGGGATTGATGACGTGTTGGAGCAGTTCGGGCGGCCGGAGCTGCTGCTTTTGGATCCTCCACGTTCGGGGGCGGGCGGGAAGGTGATGCGCAAAATCGGCCGGGCGCGGCCGGAGCGGGTTGTGTATGTCTCGTGCAATCCGGAGACGTTTGCGTCAGACATTACGGAGCTAGTCTCGTTCGGCTATACATTGAAAACCGTCCAGCCGGTAGACATGTTTCCGCATACGGCCCATGTCGAGTGCTGTGCGTTGCTTGTTCGGGGATCATGATGGAAGGAATCCCGTTTCTCGGATAGGGAGAAACGGGATTTATTGCTTTTGCCATCCTTTTTTGAAACAAATAGAAATCATTTACAGGGATAGATGTGCAACCTATGCCCCACCTACAAACTTCAGAAGCGGAAGGAAAAAGATGGCGGACGGCCCTTTTCGTTTTTTCCGTCTAACTGTACTTCTGGATCGCATCTGCCAGTAATTGCGGCAATGCCGGGATGTCGCCTGTGCCGTATGTGAACCGGACAAGCGTTTCGTCCATATCAAGCGCCTCGGAAAGCAATCCAGCAAACCCGCGCGCTTTGCGGTCAATCTCTAAAATGGCTTCAACCCCATGCTCGGAGACAAAGAAAATGGCCTCCAGTTCGTCAAGTCGGCCTTTAAACGGTCCGCTTGCCGGCTTGAATTCAAACTCTTGGACAAACGGCAGCCGCTGTTGCCAATAGCGCGGCGCTTGTTCGCATTGCACATGGCGAAGGCGGAAACCTAATTGGCGGGCCGCCTCGAGAAACGCGGCGACAAGCGGGTGCGGTTCGATGGCGAGATGGTCGCGGTCTTGCGGGTCGAGCGCCGTTTTAACATAAATCAGCCAGAAGTCCCCCACCTCTACAGGTGGGGGATGAATGGCGTTCGGTTTTTCTGTTTTTTTCTTTCTTCTTTGGATGGCAATAGAATACAATAAACATAGGAGGCGAAACCATGTATCGAACGCTGAAAACCCGTTTTCGGGCAAAGAAAGAAGTTATCCAAAAACTATTTGAATGCAATCGTATCTCCGCAGAAGTTTGGAACGAATGCCTTCGTTTGGCAAAAGAACATCATTTGGAAACAGGAAAATGGATAACCAAAACGGAACTGCAAAAAGCAACAAAAGGTCGTTTTTCTATCCACAGCCAAAGCATCCAGGCGGTTGTGCATAAATATATCTTTGCCCGTGATGGGGCAAAAGAAGCACGGAAAAAAGGAGAAAAAATCAAATATCCATACAAAAAGAAAAAACATTTCAACACGAARTGGGCAAAAGATGGGTTTGTTTTGCATGAAGACGGAACGTTGGAACTGTCGCTAGGAATTTGGAATCGAAAACGACAATCTCCTTTGGTGGTGAAAATCGACAAAGAGAAACTTCCAAACGGAAAAGTCAAAGAAATCGAGTTGGTCTATGACCGTGGTTTGTGGCTTTGTTTATCGTATGAAGATGGGAAAAAACCAAAAGAAAATCCATGTAAAAACCGTGTTGCTRTTGACCCAGGGGAAATTCACACCATCGCAGCCATTTGTGAAAATGGGGAAAGCCTCATTATCACGGGAAGAAAAATAAGAAGCATTCATCGGTTGAGAAACAAGAAATTAAAAGAACTGCAAAAACTCATGAGCAGATGCAAAAAAGGCTCCAAACAATGGAAAAAGTACAATCGGGCGAAACAATATGTACTTTCGAAATCAGAGGCACAACTAAAGGATGCACTGCACAAAACCACGAGACAATTTGTTCGTTGGTGTTTGGAAAACCAAGTGAAAGAAGTCGTCATTGGAGATATCGAAGGAATCCAACGGAATACGAAAAAGAAACGAAACAAAAAGACCAATCAGAAATTATCCAATTGGTCGTTTGGAAAATTATTTGATTATCTCAAATACAAATTGAATGCCGAAGGAATTCAAATCGAGAAAAAAGATGAAAGTTATACCTCGCAAACATGCCCTGTTTGCGGGAAGAAAAATAAATCTTCTTCTAGAAATTATACATGTCAATGCGGGTACAAACGACACCGTGATATCCATGGGGCAATGAATTTATTTGCCAAAGTATATTATGGTGAAATCCGCCCATTGGAATTTACGGTCAAACCGTTTACGTATCGACGGATTGCTTAGGTATGAAGTCGTAGATGGCGAGTTCCCGCCCTTGAGTATCATGGATACTCATGTTGCCTGTGGCTCCCAACGGGACGGGTGCCAGGTGTTGCCTGCAGATAGGCTGCCAACCAGCCTATCATGCATCCACCTCCGAAGGGGAAACAGGAAACCCCCACTTCGATAAGTGGGGGAGGTTCATACGCTGGCGTTTACGGCGGGGAGCAACAACTTTGAGCTGGCCATTGCCCTCGCCGTTGGGGTGTTTGGCATTCATTCGGGCGCGGCGTTTGCGGCAGTTATCGGTCCGCTCATTGAAGTGCCGGTGATGCTGGCGCTTGTCAACGTAGCATTGGCGTTTCAGCGAAAGTATTTTTCTTCGGGCAATCCAACATCAACGTAAAGGTGGGAATCAGCGATGAAGAAAAAAGTCATATACTTTTTATGCACCGGCAACTCGTGCCGCAGTCAAATGGCGGAAGGCTGGGCGAAACAACTTCTTGGTGAGGAATGGGAAGTGCACAGCGCCGGCATTGAAGCGCATGGCCTCAATCCGAATGCGGTGAAAGTGATGAAGGAAGTCGGCATCGACATTTCGAACCAAACGTCTGATGTCATCGACCCGGATCTCCTCAACCGCGCTGATTTGGTCGTGACGCTGTGCGGCCATGCGGCCGACCACTGCCCGGTCACACCGCCGCACGTGAAGCGCGTCCATTGGGGCTTTGACGACCCGGCGAAAGCGGAAGGGACCGAAGAGGAGAAACTCGCGGTGTTCCGCCGCGTCCGCGATGAAATCGGCGCGCGCATCCGCCGGTTTGCCGAGACGGGGGAATAGGGGCGGTGCAGCAAGGCAGGCGCAAAGAGCGGGGAAACTATCTTGCATAGGGTGCGCAGCAACTGCTCGTCGAAGTGCGGACGGAAACAGGGAAGTGGCTGGGCGGACGAAAACCGCTCGGTGTGACGAAGATGGTGAGAAGCCATCTTGTTGATAGACGAAATGAGCACATCGATGAAGGCGGTGCCACATTAGGTCACTGGAGGAGAAACGAAATGGAGTTATTTCATCAGTTAGCTCGCCGAAACATCAAAATCCGTAAACAGTCCGGTTTCGGAGCGCAATGGCGACAACAGTGGGAAGAGGTGTTTGCCGGCCATTTGACCGAGGAAGAAAAACAACACATCCACCTTCATAATCGGAATGGAGTCAACGGCTACTTATGGCATGTGTTCAGCTATGGGATGAGAGGCTGTTTCACAGGAGAAGAAGCGGAAATGGCGTTTGATCAAGAAGAGAAAACATGTTGCTATCTTTTCTTTCAACATGGCGACGATGCGTTCACCGTGGAGGATGCGTCCGGCTTGAAAGCCGCCGATCTGGCAACGGAAAACGACAAAATCGATCTATATGTGGTGGACAGTGAGTTCAACTGGACGTTTGTCATGACGCATGAAAGCGGATGGCTTGGCCCGTATTTTAGCAGAAGGTGACAGCCATGGCTTATCGGTAGCCAAGGAAATCCAATGAGACAGAAAGAAAAAGAGTTCCAACCGAGCCCCAGGAAGACTAGGTTGGAACCTTTTTATTATCGCTCGTCGGCTGGGAACACGATGCCGGTTTGTTTTCGCGCTTCGTCCATGATTTCCATCGTCCAAAGCGAATGGCGGTGCGAGTTGACGGACGATTCGCGTTCTCCGTTTTCGATCAAACGGATAAACTCTTGTGCTTCATAATACATCGGTGGCTTGTCCTGCGGCGCGGTGATGTCCTCGACGCGTCCGTCGCGGTAGCGGATTTCCGCTTTGGCTGGTGTGTGGATGGCGTCGATAATCATGTTTCCGTCTTCCCCTTGAATTTCCGAAGGCAAGTGTGAGTTCGTGATTTTCGAATAAAAGACGACCGCGTCCATGTCGCCGTAATCGAGCACGATCGAGCCCTCGCCATCAACGCCGGATTCGAGCTTCACGCTTTGCGCCTTCACGCTGCGGGGTTGGCCGAACAAAACGACCATCGGGTACAGGCAATAGACGCCAAGGTCCATCAACGCCCCGTTCGAGAGAGCGGGGTTGAAGGCGTTGAGCACCGTTCCTTGCTTATAGGCGTCATAGCGCGATGAGTATTGGCAATAGTTTGCCACATAGCGGCGGATGCGGCCGAGTTTCGGCAAGTGCTCGCGGATGGATCGGAAAGTGGGGAGCAACGTCGCCTTCATCGCTTCCATCAATACGACGCTGTTTCGATTGGCCGCTTCGATCATCGCTTTGACTTCTTTCGCATTGGAGGCGAGCGGTTTTTCGCATAAGACGTGCTTGCCGTGGTTCATGAGCCAAATCGCCTGCTCGGCATGAAGTGCGTTCGGGCTGGCAATATAGACGGCATCAATGCCGTCGCTTTCGGCCAGCTTTTGCAAGTCCGTGAACGTCCGCGGCGCCCCGACTTTGTCGGCAAACTGCTTTGCGGTCTCCTCGGTTCGCGAGTAGACCGCGGCGAGTTCGAAGGAATCGACGAGGCGCGCGGCGTCAAGAAATGCTTCGGTGATCCAGTTTGTGCCGATGGTTGCGACTCGAATCATGTTGTTTGGCCTCCTTCATTTGTATCGCCCCCATTGTACCACAAATCAACGGAGAGGCTTCGTTTTGTCATCGTCATGGAGCAACTGTGCTTTTCTCTCTAGTTTTCATACAGCTCGATCGGCAGCCCGTCCGGATCTTGGAAGAAGGTGAATCGTTTGCCGGTCGCTTCATCAACGCGGACGGGTTCGGGATCGATGCCGTGTTGGCGCAAGTAGGCAATGGCTTCATCGAGGTTGTCCACCGCCAAAGCAAGATGGCGCAGTCCGCACGCTTCCGGGTAGCTTGGGCGCTTCGGCGGGTTTTCAAAGGAAAATAGCTCAAGCTGAATGCCGCCATCAGCTTCCAAATCGAGTTTGTACGAACGGCGCTCAGCGCGGTATTGCTCCCGGATGGGGCGAAATCCGAGAATTTCTGTATAAAATCGTTTTGATCGTTCATAGTCCGAGCAAATCAAAGCGATATGGTGAATCGTGGCAAGGCGCATGTCAATTCCTCCCTCTCCTTATATAAACGGGTGATGCCGTTGAACTAGTTTTATTTTTCAATTAGAAAAACCTTATAAAACCAACTTCTTTTTCACCCAATGCCGCCGATTGGCGCCTGTATGGCTCATACTGGGAAAAACAGCCTCCCCGCCGTTTTGGACCCGTTCCCGGTGTTTGGGGACAAATGAAATCGAAAATGTTATGTTGCGATAATGGAAGTTGCTGTCGTTGATTGTCGAAGCGGGCGAAAAATGTCTGCTCTCCTTATATTGACAGTTTGACAATCTATAGACTATCATAAATCTTGTAGGTTGGAAAATTTAAAATATTCATTTTATATTTTGGTAGAAAAAACGAATGGTCACCACGTTTTTTGTAAGCGCTTAACTTCTATGTTTCCTCATGATCGCCGCACCAATTGATGCTGCACCATTGTGTTTGTTTCCCATCACAGCATGAGAACAAGGGGAAGGGGATATCACATGATCTATGAATTTAAATTGCCCGACATCGGTGAAGGGCTGCATGAAGCGGAAATCATTCGCTGGCTTGTCCGGGAAGGGGATGTGGTCAAGGCGGATC
The DNA here is from genome assembly GCF_001414205.1 of Geobacillus sp. Sah69. NCBI lineage: Bacteria > Bacillati > Bacillota > Bacilli > Caryophanales > Anoxybacillaceae > Geobacillus > Geobacillus sp. Sah69. Next base: position 64,484 of record NZ_LLKS01000048.1, read on the forward strand.
AGCCGATTGCCGAAATTCAAACCGATAAGGCGATGGTCGAAATGACGACGCCGGTCGCTGGCAAAGTGGTGGCGCTTGCCAGGCCGGAAGGGGCGACGGTGAAGGTTGGAGAGCCGTTGATTGTCGTGGAAACCGAGGCGGCGGTGGCGGCCGAAGCGGCGCCGACTGACCATTTGGCTCAGGAGCCTGCGTCTGCTGTTCATATAGAAGCCCCGCGCCCAACGGTGGGGCGCAAGCGGGCGATTGCCGCGCCGTCTGTGCGCAAGCGGGCGCGGGAGATGGGTGTTCCGATCGATGAAGTGGAAGGAACGGGCGAAGGCGGTCGGGTGACGCTCGCCGATTTGGAGCGGTATATCAGGGAGCGCGAGGCGGCCGCTTCGGTGGCGGAGGCGGCAAGAAGGGAAGCGAACGAAGCCGGCGTTCTGCCGACCGGCAGCGCGAGTGCGGCCGGAGGACGGCAGGAGAGTATAGCCTCATGGACATCCATCGCGAGTTTGGATGCGGTGTTTGAAGAAGAAGAGCGAATCCCGCTTCGAGGCTTGCGCAAAAAAATCGCCGAAAAAATGGTGAAATCGATGTACACGGCGCCGCATGTAACCGGCATGGACGAGGTGGACGTGACGAAGTTGGTGGAAATCCGCAAGCACCTTGCCAATCAATTGGCGGAAGAACGTATCAAACTGACGTATTTGCCGTTTATTATTAAAGCGGTGACAAGGGCGCTGAAGCAATATCCGATGTTTAATGCGGTGCTGGATGAGGAAACGAACGAAATCGTGTTGAAGAAACGGTATCACATCGGCATCGCGACGGCGACGAAAGCCGGTCTCGTCGTCCCCGTCATCCGTGACGCCGATCAAAAATCGATCCGCGAGCTCGCCATCGAAATCGCGGAACTGTCAGAAAAAGCGCACCGCCAGGCGCTTCGCCTTGAGGAGCTGCAAGGAAGCACGTTTACGATCACGAGCACCGGGGCGGGCGGGGGCTGGTTTGCGACGCCGATCATCAACTATCCGGAAGTGGCGATTTTCGGGGCTCATGCGATCAAACGGCGCCCGGTTGTCGTCGGCGATGAAATCGTCATCCGCGATATGATGGGGATGTCGCTCACCTTTGACCACCGCGTCATTGACGGCGAGCCGGCCGGGCGGTTTATGCGGACGGTGGCGCACTATTTGGAAAATCCGGAAGTGTTGCTCTTGGACGTGCGGTAGGCGGCGCTCGGTTAGGAGGACATGTCTTCGTGCTGGAAGAGAGCGAGCGCCAAAGAGAAGCAGCTGGGCCGTGATGAAAAAATGATGAGGAGGGAAGCCCATGTTTGACCCGGACAAATTGTCGGTCGAGATCGTGCGAATTCTCGATGAAAACGGAAATGGCGATGAGGAGAAGTTAGCGGCGTTTTCCGATGAGTGGCTGCTTCGTGCCTACCGGGAAATGCGGCGGGCGCGCGTCATTGATGAGCGGCTTTTGCGCATGCAGCGGCAAGGGCGGATCGGGACGTATGCCCCGTTTAGCGGTCAAGAGGCGGCGCAAATCGGCAGCGCCCTTGCGCTTCGAAAAGACGACTGGATTTTCCCGAGCTACCGCGAAGTGGCGGTCTGCTTGATGCACGGCATGCCGCTTGAGCAGTTTTTCCATTATGTGCAGGGCCGCCTGTCGGGAAAGCGGATGCCGGAAGGATTGAACATTTTCCCAACGCAAATCATTATCGCGGCGCAGACGTTGCATGCGGTCGGCTGCGCGTGGGCGTCGAAATTGAAAGGCGAATCGCACGTATCGGTGGCGTATTTTGGCGATGGCGCGACGTCAGAGGGCGATTTTCATGAAGCGATGAATTTTGCCGCGGTGTACAACGTGCCGGTCATCTTTTTCTGCCAAAACAACCAGTACGCCATTAGCGTCCCGTACCGGAAACAGACGGCAAGCCGGGCGATCGCGCAAAAAGCGCTCGCTTACGGAATGAAAGGGGTGCTCGTTGACGGCAATGACGTGCTGGCGGTTTATGAAACGATGAAACAGGCGGTCGAAGCCGCCCGCCGCGGCGAGGGTCCTATGTTGATCGAGGCGCTCACCTATCGGCTTGGGCCGCACACGACGGCGGACGACCCGACGAAATACCGCCGGCCGGAAGAGGTGGAAGCATGGCGGACGAAAGATCCGCTTTACCGTCTGCGCGTGCTGCTTAAACGGCGCGGATTATGGACGGAAGCGCAAGAAGAAGCACTTGTCGCCCAAGTGAATGACGAAGTGACGGCGGCGTACGAGGCGGCCATCGCCAGCAAGTCCGGTTCGATTGTCGATGTATTCGATTACGTGTACAGCGAAGCGCCAACATTGCTTGCCGAGCAAAAAGAAGAAGTGATGCGGCGCAAACAACGGAGCGGGGTGAGATAAATGGCCGAGCTGACGATGATTGAAGCGATCAATGAAGCGATGCGCCAGGAGATGGAGCGCGATTCGCGCATCATCGTGCTTGGCGAGGATGTCGGCGAAAACGGCGGCGTTTTCCGGGCGACGGACGGGCTGCTTGAGCAATTTGGCGAGGGGCGTGTGTTTGATACGCCGCTTGCGGAATCGGGCATTATCGGCACGTCAATCGGTTTGGCGATCAATGGCATGCGGCCGATTGCCGAAATTCAGTTTCTCGGGTTTGTGTACCAGGCGATGGACCAGCTGGCGGCCCAGGCGGCGCGCATCCGCTTCCGCTCCGCCGGGAGGTTTTCGTGCCCCATCGTTGTGCGCAGCCCGTACGGCGGCGGGGTGCGGACGCCCGAATTGCATTCGGATGCGCTCGAGGCGCTGTTTGCCCATTCCCCAGGCTTAAAAGTGGTCATGCCGTCCAATCCTTACGATGCGAAAGGGCTATTGATTTCCGCCATTCGCGATGAAGACCCGGTTTTGTTTTTGGAGCCGATGAAGCTGTACCGGGCGTTTCGGATGGAGGTGCCGGAAGAACCGTACACGATTCCGCTCGGCCAAGCGCGGGTCGTCAAAGAAGGAGAAGATGTGACGATCCTCACGTGGGGGCCGACCGTACCGCTTGTCGCCAAACTGGCCGATGAGATGCGGACGAAAGGGATTGACGCGGAAGTGATCGATCTGCGCTGCCTTCAGCCGCTCGATATCGATGCCATCCTCGCCTCGGTCGAAAAAACGGGGCGGGTGATGATCGTCCATGAAGCGGTGAAAACAGGCGGGTTTGGCGCGGAAGTGGCGGCCTTGATCAGCGAGCGGGCGCTGTTTTCTCTATCAGCTCCAATCGTGCGCATCGCCGGCTACGACACGCCGTACCCGGTGCCGTCGGTCGAGGATGATTGGCTGCCGAACGCCGAGCGGATTGCGGAAGGAATTGAAACGTTGCTCCGTTACTAAACGAACCATGCCATCCGGGTCGATCGATCCACCATCAGAGTGCGTCAAGAGAAAAGGTGGCGCATCGATGGATGGCACCGCTTGATCCGATCGGGTGAGGAGGAGAACGATGAACGTATACGAATCACTGCTGGAATTGATCGGCGACCGCGAGCGGGTGAGCATCAATGAAACGGTGCTCGAACACCACAGCAAAGGCATCGCCTACCATGCGCCGCATGCGCCAGATGTCGTCGTCTTTCCGAAAACGGCGGAGGAAGTGAGCCGGGTGATGGCGTTTGCCAACGAGCACCGCATCCCTGTGACGCCGTTTGGCGCTGGCACGAGCTTGGAAGGGCATGTCATTCCAGTTGCGGGCGGCATCAGTTTGGATTTGACGTTGATGAACCACATCATCGACATTCGCCCGGACGATTTTCTCGCCATCGTCGAGCCGGGGGTGACGCGGCTGCAACTGAATGAGGCGCTGAAGCGATACGGACTGTTTTTCCCAGTCGACCCGGGGGCCGACGCGACGATCGGCGGCATGGCGGCGACGAATGCGAGCGGAACGAACTGCGTCAAGTACGGCGTCATGCGCGATCAAGTGCTCGGATTAGAGGTGGTGCTCGCGGACGGTTCAGTCATTCAGACGGGAAGTTTGGCGGTGAAATCGTCGGACGGCTATGACTTGACCGGCTTGTTCGTCGGATCGGAAGGGACGCTTGGCGTGTTCACCCGCCTCGTCGTCCGCCTGCATGGCATTCCAGAGGCGACCAATGCGATCAAAGTGTGTTTTCCATCGCTTGAGGCGGCGGCGCAAGCGGCGTTTGCCATTTTGCGGTCCGGCGTCGGCCCCGACAAAATCGAGCTCGTTGACGAGGCGACGATCGCGGCGGTCAATGCGTACAAAAAAACCGATTATCCAGTGAAACCAACGCTGTTTATTGAACTGAGCGGCAGCCCGTCAAGCGTCGAGGAAGGGACAAAGCTTGTCAACGAATTGTGCGAAGCGGAGGGGGCGGTTTCGTTTGTGGTCGAGACCGACTCGCTCGCCCGCGCGAAGCTGTGGGAAGCGCGCCACCATGCGGCGTTTGCCATTCAAGCCGCCTATCCAGGCAAGTCGATGCTCTCCACCGACGTGTGCGTGCCGCTGTCCGAACTGCCCGGCGCCATTGCCGATACGCGTCGGCTTGTTGATGAGCAGAAGATGACTGCCGCCATTTTCGGCCATGTCGGCGATGGCAACTATCATACCGTGCTTGCCTTTGATCCGAATGACGCCGAGGAGATGGCGCGGATCGAGCAGGTGCACGCCCATATCGTCCGCTACGCCTTATCGCGCGGCGGCACGTGCACGGGAGAGCACGGCATCGGCATTGGCAAACGGACGTTTTTGCGCGAGGAAAAAGGCGACGCCGTCGTTTGGATGAAACGGTTGAAACAGCTGTTTGACCCGAACGGCATTCTCAATCCGGGGAAAATCTTTTTGCCGTAACGCTTCATCTGTATGGCGGCTCGATGGATTAGGTTGAATATTTCTCCCAAACATAAATGGGCTGAAGACGGGCCTTTATGGGGAAAAGGGTGCTCTCAATGGAACGGAGCACCTTTTTCTTCTTGTGTTTCTCTACAAGGATGGAGAGTGCCGTTGCTCGCATTTCATGAAACGTCCTCACGGTTGCTTTTTGCATACTGCGCGCTTGCTTTTCTTATCCTTTTTGTAACAGTTTGTTACTCCGAAGAAACAATTGTTTTTCACGTTCGTCTCGTTACAAAAAGCCGCCGCGCCCTTTACTTTTTTCGCCAAACACGGTTTATTGGTGATAGAATGATTCATCGACGTTGTTGCGAGAAAGGAGACGATCTGAATGGAGCATCGTCATCTTAAACCGTTCCCGCCTGAGTTTTTATGGGGCGCAGCATCAGCTGCGTATCAAGTCGAAGGGGCGTGGAACGAAGATGGAAAAGGATTATCGGTATGGGATGTGTTTGCCAAACAGCCGGGCCGAACGTTTAAGGGAACAAATGGTATCAGCGTGTGATTGCGACGAACGGTGCCGAGCTGTAGCCTTGTCACCGCCCGCTCGGCCCGCGGTCAGTCTGCGCCGGCAGCAACCGGTACATTTCCTTCGCGAGCCGCTCAAGCAAATAAACGACCGGCAGTTGTGTTGTCACATCCGTCTGTCCCATCCGCTCGGCGGTGGCATAATACGTCAAGTTGTAGTCCGAGATGTTCGCGAGTGTGCAATGTTTCCGGTTGGTGATGCTGATGATCGTGCTGCCGTTTTCCTTGAACCGGTGCACTTGGGCGAGCGTATATGACGTCTCTCCAGACACCGACAAGGCGATCACGGCGCAGTTGTGGAAATAATGGCCGTAAATCGGAAAAAACGGGTCCTTGATGTAGACGGAAAACTTTTGAAAGGCAGAAAAATAGCGCGATCCGTATTCAGCCAAAATGCCGGAGCTGCCGGAGCCGACAAAAATCACGTGATCCGCCCGGGCGATCGCGGCTGCCGCATCCAGAATGGTCCGCTCGTAATCGGCGGTCAGCGTCCGTTCGAAAAATTCCTTAAGCGCCTCTTGACTGCTGATGATCGCGGTTCGCTTTGTCTCGCGCAAATACAGCTTCCATTTCGTTTTAAATTCACTGAACCCTTCGCATCCGACCTTTTTGCAAAAGCGGAGCACGGTCGGCGGCGAGACATGGACGGCCTCGGCGAGCTCGCGAATGCGCATGTACGCGACTTCATGAGGATGTTTCATCACATAGTCGTAAATGGCGTAGTCGAGCTCGGAGAACTGGGCGATTTGTTCAGGAGTGAACATCGGGACACCTCGCTTTCATGGGACGGAACGTGCGATAGCTGGGAAAGGATGGCGCTTCCAAGCCCACTGGTTGATTCCTACATTGATTATACCATGCCCAACAGGGCGAAAGGGGAAGAGGAGTATGGATAAACGATTGAAAATGGCGACGATCGGCGGCGGGTCGAGCTACACGCCGGAATTGGTCGAAGGGTTGATCAAGCGTTATCATGAATTGCCGGTCGGGGAATTGTGGCTTGTCGATATTCCGGAAGGCAAAGAAAAACTCGAAATCGTTGGCGCACTGGCCAAACGGATGGTCGAAAAAGCCGGTGTGCCCATTGAGATTCATTTGACACTAGACCGCCGCCGGGCCTTGGAAGGAGCAGACTTTGTTACGACGCAATTTCGTGTCGGCGGCCTAGAGGCACGGGCGAAAGACGAGCGCATCCCGCTCCAATACGGGGTGATCGGCCAGGAGACAAACGGCCCGGGCGGATTGTTTAAGGGATTGCGGACGATTCCGGTCATTTTGGACATCATTCGCGATATGGAAGAGCTTTGCCCCGATGCATGGCTGATCAACTTCACAAACCCGGCTGGAATGGTGACGGAAGCCGTCTTGCGCTATACGAAGCAGGAGAAAGTCGTCGGGTTGTGCAACGTGCCGATCGGCATGCGCATGGGCGTCGCCAAGCTGCTTGGCGTTGATGCCGACCGCGTGCACATTGATTTTGCCGGCTTGAACCATATGGTGTTTGGCTTGCACGTCTATCTGGACGGCGTCGAGGTGACCGAAAAGGTGATTGATCTCGTCGCCCATCCAGACCGCTCCGGTGTGACGATGAAAAACATCGTTGACCTTGGCTGGGAGCCGGATTTCTTAAAAAGGTTGAAGGTGCTGCCTTGCCCGTACCACCGGTATTACTACCAAACAGACAAAATGCTCGCCGAGGAGCTGGAGGCGGCGAAAACGAAAGGGACGCGCGCCGAGGTTGTGCAGCAGCTCGAAAAAGAGCTGTTCGAGCTGTACAAAGACCCGAACTTGGCCATCAAGCCGCCGCAGCTCGAACAGCGTGGTGGGGCGTACTACAGCGACGCCGCGTGCAGCTTGATCAGCTCCATTTACAACGACAAGCGCGACATTCAGCCGGTCAACACGAGAAACAACGGCGCCATTGCGAGCATCCCTCCGGAATCGGCGGTGGAGGTAAACTGCGTCATCACGAAAGATGGACCGAAACCGATCGCCGTCGGCGATTTGCCGGTCGCGGTGCGTGGGCTCGTCCAGCAAATCAAGTCGTTCGAGCGCGTCGCAGCCGAAGCGGCGGTCACCGGCGACTACCAAACGGCGCTCGTCGCCATGACGATCAATCCGCTTGTGCCGTCTGACACCATCGCCAAACAAATGTTGGACGAAATGCTTGAAGCGCATAAAGAATACTTGCCGCAGTTTTTCAAACAGACCAAAGCAGCGGCTGGAAACTAAGCTATAGTGGACTGACAAGGCCGCCAGTGACAGGCGGCTTTGTCATTTCATCGTGAAAAGCCGCACAACACAAGGGCTTTCTTCCCGTTCACGTTCCCCTTATTTTAGACAAAATCAATGCTTTTCACCAGCCTTTTCGGCAGGATTTTGCCTAAGGCGCGGCGAAGAAAATAAAGGAAGTTCAAATATCACAAGGAGGGAGACCGTGTCCGAAACGCGAATCGACCATGATCGGCTGTTTAAGGAGTTGTTGTCGACGTTTTTTGAAGAGTTTTTGCTTCTGTTTTTCCCGCATGTGTATGAACAAGTCGACTTCCGCCACATCTCCTTTTTGTCCGAAGAGGTGTTTACGGATGTGGCAGCCGGCGAAAAGCACCGTGTCGATCTATTGGTGGAAACAAAATTGAAAGGGGAAGATGGGCTGATCATCGTCCATATCGAACACCAAAGTTACACGCAGCCGACGTTTCCCGAGCGCATGTTCATTTATGTCAGCCGTTTGTTTCAAAAATACCGCCGTCGCATTCTTCCCATTGCCATCTTCAGCTATGACGAACACCGCGATGAACCGTCCTCGTTCACCATCCAGTTTTCGTTCCTAACCGTTGTCGATTTCCGCTTTCTTACCGTTGAACTGCGCAAGTTGCCATGGCGCGAGTACATTCGCCGCGATAACCCGGTCGCCGCCGCTCTGTTAAGCAAAATGGGGTATAATGAAAGTGAAAGAGTGGCCGTGAAAAGAGAATTTTTGCGCATGCTCGTCCGTTTGGAGCTTGATGAAGCGAAACAGCGGCTGTTGTTTGGCTTTTTTGAGACGTATTTGCGGTTGTCCGAACAAGAGGAACTCGAATTGCGAAACGAGGTGAACGAAATGGAAACGAAGGAAGCGAAAAAAGTGATGGATCTCATCGTGTCGTACGAGCAACGGGGGGTGGAAAAGGGGATGGAAAAAGGCAAGATGGACGTTGCGAAACGGATGTTAGGGAAAGGATATGATGTGCCAACGATTTGTGAGTTGACCGGACTGCCAGTGGAGGCGGTGGAAAAGTTGAAAGGATAAACGAGTGGAGAGACCCCGTTCCGATGCAGCGAGCTTGTTTCGGAACGGGGTTTTTTTGCTCGCTCTGCACTTGATGATGGGCATGGCCACCGCCGCATGGCGAATGATGACGGCCAGACTGACCCCTATTTGTTCATATAGATGCAATTTGAAGATTGACCATTTGCAGCTTTTATCGACTGTCGGGCGACCGAACAACGCCGCTTCCAGACCCATAGATGGGTCTGTGAAGCAGGTGGTTGTTCGGTCTTCCGTCACGCCTTGGCGTGACGGGGCAAGCCAAAGGCTTGCCTTCGACAGTCGAAAATGGACAAACCGCTTTTCCGTCAAGGATCTGTTCACCTTCTTCGTTGCATCTATATCTATACAAGCTTTTGCTGTCATCGAGAAGCAGCGGAGCTTGACCGGCTCGTGAAAGAACTTGAACTGAAAAGCTTGCAAAGCCAGATCAATCCGCACTTTGATGGGCGACTGGGCCAAAGGCTATTTCGTCAACGACCTAAAATTAAAAGTGAACGAAGATTTCGGCTACGTACCGACACCGAACACCGATGGCAAGTTTATGGTCATCACCGATACGTTCGGCCTGCCGAAAGGCGTGAAAAACCCGGACGATGTGAAGAAGTTCTTATCGGTGCTTGGTTCGGTGGAAGGGCAAGATGCGTTTAACCCGCTGAAAGGCTCCATCCCGGCCCGCATCGACGCGGATCCGTCCAAGTACGATGAATACGGCAAACAAACGATGCAAGACTTCAAGACGGCGGAGCTGGCGCCGAGCTTAGCGCACGGTTCAGCAGCGCCGGAAGGGTTTGTCACGAAGGTCAATCAGGCCGTCAACATTTTCGTGACGCAAAAAGATGTGAAGACGTTCATCGACACGTTGGCATCGGCCGCCGCAGAACTGAAGAAGTAATCGGGAAAAGGGGACGGGAGCCATTCTCTTCCCCTTTTCGTCATCATGAGGAGGGATCTTAGTGGAAACGGTCAACATCACGCCAGCCGAGAAGACAGCATATGTCCCCGCGGTGCGGAAAAAGCGGAAATGGACGGCCGATCATTGGCTGGCAGCGGCGTTTTTGGCACCGTCGGTCGTACTGATTTTCTTATTTGTGTACGGGTTTATCGGCTGGACGGGGTATGTGTCCTTGAGCAACTGGAATTCGCTCGTGCCGGATTGGTCGTTTGCCGGGTTGAAAAACTATCTGTATTTGTTTCATGATTTCCGCTTCCAGGCCGACTTGCGCAATACACTTGTGTTTACGGTGTTGTTTATCGCCGCCGTCATTGTGCTCGGCCAACTGCTTGCCATTTTGCTTGACCAAAAACTGCGCGGCGATTGCGATCGTGATGCTGCTGTCGGTCGCCATCTTTATCGTTCCGTATCTCATCTCAAGCCGCAAGGGGGGATCGTGATGGCGAGATCCATGTGGGCGCGGCCGTTTTTGTATTTGTTAGCCCTCGTCATGAGCGTGTTTTTCCTGTTGCCGGTGTATGTCATGGTCACAACGAGCTTGAAGCCGCTCGATGAAGTGACATTGGCCGATATGTGGAAGCTGCCGTCAACGATCGATTGGAGCAGCTACGCGACGGCATTTGACAAGCTCGCCCCGAACTTTTGGAATTCGATTTTGCTCGTCGTGCCGGCGACGCTGCTCTCCGCGCTGCTGGGGTCGCTCAACGGCTATGTACTGTCGAAATGGAAGTTTAAAGGAGCGGATACGCTCTTTACGCTCATTTTGTTCGGGATGTTCATTCCGTATCAAAGCATTCTCATTCCGCTCATCCAATTTTTGCGCGAAATCGGGCTGTACAACACGATTCCGGGGCTTGTGTTCGTCCATGTCGTCTACGGCATTCCGATCACCACACTGATGTTTCGGAATTTCTACGCGGCGATCCCCGATGAAATGATTGAGTCGGCGAAAATCGACGGCGCTGGGTTTGTCCGTATTTTTCGTTATATTATGCTCCCCTTGTCCATCACTGGATTTGTCGTCGTGGCGATCTGGCAGTTTACAAACATTTGGAACGAGTTTTTGTTCGCCGTGACGATCACGACATCGGACAAACAGCCGATCATGGTCGCCTTGCAAAACTTATCCGGCAGTCAAATCGTCCAATGGAACGTGCAAATGGCGGGAGCCCTGTTGGCGGCGCTGCCGACCTTGCTTGTGTACATCTTCCTTGGCAAATATTTTGTCCGTGGGTTGTTGGCTGGTTCGGTGAAGGGGTGAGCCAATCAGCAGTGTAGATCAACAAACCCGGTAGACAATAGAATCGATTGCGCTATGTTTCAAAAAGCCGCTGATCAGCGGCTTTTTGTCATTGATGCCCTCTCCCTTTTTCTAGTAAGATAGATACAAGAAAAGAGCAGATGAAGAAAGAGAGGCGTACATATGATCCTAGGAGCCATTGAAGCTGGAGGCACGAAATTTGTCTGCGCCATCGGCGATGAACAGGGGAACATCCATGAACGAGCGGTGTTTCCGACGACGGCGCCGGAAGAGACGATGGCGCACGTCATCGACTTTTTCCGTCCGCACCGCATCGAGGCGATTGGCATCGGGTCATTCGGCCCAGTCGATTTGCGTCCGGACAGTCCGACGTACGGGTACATTACGAGCACGCCGAAACAGGCGTGGGCGCAGTTTGATTTTGTCGGCACGATGAAGCAGCATTTTCCCGTGCCGATCGGCTTTGACACGGATGTCAACGCGGCGGCGCTCGGCGAGCTGCGCTGGGGGGCGGCGCAAGGATTGGATAGCTGCCTATATATGACGGTCGGGACAGGCATTGGTGTCGGCGCCGTCGTGGAAGGGCGTCTGCTTCACGGGATGCTTCATCCAGAAATGGGACATATGTTCGTCCGCCGCCATCCGGATGATGCGTTTGCCGGCATCTGCCCGTATCATGGCGACTGTCTAGAAGGCATGGCGTCCGGCCCGGCGATTGAGCGGCGTTGGGGGAAAAAGGGGGCGGAGCTGGCCGACCGGAGCGAGGTGTGGGAGCTTGAGGCGTTTTACTTAGCCCAAGCGATCGCCAACTACATCCTCATTTTATCGCCGAAAAAGGTGATCACGGGCGGGGGCGTCATGAAGCAGACGCACGTGTTGCCGCTTGTGCGCCGTCATGTGCAGGAGTTGCTCAATGGGTATGTTCAGCACGAAACGATTCTCGAGAAGATCGACGAGTACATCGTCCTCCCAGGGCTTGGCGACAACGCCGGCATCGCGGGCGCGTTGGCGCTTGCGGCGAGAGCGATCGAATAGCAAGGACGGCCGTTCACCGTCTTCAATCAGGCGGTGGGGCCGTTTTTTGTTTGAAGGCAGGGATATTGACCGATTGTTCAATGGAATTAGCAAAAAATCGACCTATTGGTCAAAAAAATCGTTTTTGAGTTGCGTATCTTTATGACGTTGGTTTATAATTATTTTGACCATTTGGTCATAAGTGATATGGAGGCGAGGACAATGATCCATGTTCGACGGTTGGTAGAATGGCTGCAACAGCGCGGCGTACGGGTTGATGTCGTGAAACCGCGCGCGGTGTTGCCGTCGTACCGGCAATGGATGAGAGCGAATGGGAAAGGAATGAGTCGTTGCCATGGATGAACGGCGCGTTCGCTTTATTGAAACCGCGATGAAACTGTTTGCGGAAAAAGGGTATCATGCCACCTCGATTCAAGATTTGGTCGAGGCGTGGGGCATTTCCAAAGGGGCGTTTTACCATCATTTCGCCTCGAAGGAGGAATTATTGCTTGAAGTGCTTCGCTATTACAGCGAAAAAATGGTCGCAGATTTCACGGCATCCGGCGGGGATGGCCCGGAAAAGGAGCGGTTTGTCCGCCAGTTGGCGGCCCATTTTTCTCACATTCGCGAGTACAAAGACTTTTTGCGCATGATCATGTCGGAACAATTGCCGAAAGTCAATCCGGAAGTGGAGCGGTATATGTTTCGCCAGCATGGGCGCCTTTTTTTATGGTATTGCACGCGCCTAACGGAGGTCTATGGCGAGGCGGTTGGTCCGTATGTGTATGATGTGGCCATGATGACGAACGGCATCATCCGGCAATATTTGTTTTACTTCTTTTTTCGCGAGGAGGCGTTTGATGCGGACGAGGCGGCTCGTTTTCTCATGCGCCGCCTTGATGCCATTGTCGCTAGCTTCACGGCTGAGGAGCGTCCGCTTTTGACGGAAGAGTCGTTTGCGCCATGGGTGAAGATGGAGGAGCAGGAGCGAGAGCGTCAGCGGGAGCGGCTGGCTTCCGCGTTCGCCGCCGTCCGGGAGGCTGTCAACGATCTCGATCCAAAGCAGGCAAGCGATGTGCTCGAAGCCATAGCAGCGCTGGAGGAGGAGCTGCTTGGACGGCACGCGCCGCCCCGCGTCTATATCGTCGAAGCGCTGCTGTTGTATTTGCGTCATCAACAAACGCCTCAACTCGCACCGGCTTTGGATGCATTGGTCAAAGAAATGGATGAATACCAACGACAAAACGGATGGGAGAGAGAAGTATGGAAAAAGCGATAGCAGTGCCGACGAGCACCATTCGTCATCGCCCGTTGCTCATTACCGGGCTGATCATTGCCATGCTGTTTGCGGCATTAGACGGGACGATTGTCGGAACGGCCATGCCGCGCATCGTCGGGGAGCTTCACGGATTGGGGATTATGACGTGGCTGACGACAGCGTATATGTTGACGTCGACGACGGTCGTGCCGATCGCCGGCAAGCTCGCCGACTTATTGGGCCGTCGGATTGTCTATGTGAGCGGGTTGGTCATTTTTATGGTTGGTTCAGCGCTTTGCGGCATGGCGAACGATATGACCGAGCTCATCGTTTACCGCGGCATTCAAGGACTGGGCGGCGGGATTATGATGCCGATGGCGATGATTGTCATCGGTGACGTGTTTACCGGCAAGGAGCGGGCGAAATGGCAAGGGGTGTTCGGCGGTTTGTACGGTCTCGCTTCAGTGCTCGGCCCGCAAATCGGCGGCTTTATCGTCGACCATTTGAACTGGCGCTGGGTGTTTTACATCAACTTGCCGGTCGGCATTCTCGCCACGGTGCTGATTGCGATGGGGTTAAGCAAATATAAAGCCGAAGGGCCGGTGAAATTTGACATCGCCGGGATGGCGACGTTGACGGCGGGCGTCGTCAGCTTGTTGTTGGGGTTGACGTTTGGCGGCGACCGATATCCGTGGGGGTCGTGGCAAATCGTTTCGTTATTTGCGGCCGCGGTTGTCTTTTTCGCTTTGTTTGTTTGGGCGGAAAAACGGGCGGAGGAGCCGATCATTCCGCTTTGGCTCTTCCGCAACCGGACGTTTACGCTGCTCAATGGCATCGGCTTTTTTATGAGCGTCGGTATGTTCGGCGCGATTATGTTTGTGCCGTTTTTTATGCAAGGCATTGTCGGTGTGAGCGCCACCCAATCCGGAACGATTATGACGCCGATGATGATCACGATGATCATCGGCGTAACTATTCAGCCACATCATAAAGTGAGCTGAATATTTTTTGCTTTTCCTGTCTATGATGTGAATATTGATAGACAAGGAGGTGAATCACATGTTGACGGTACAACAAGCTGTATTTACAGTTGAGGGCTTAATCGGCAAAGTCCAACAACAAAAACAGCTCATTCATCAACTCGTTCAAGAAAATGAACATTTGCGTCACGAAAACAAACAACTACGCAAAGAAAATGAACAACTGAAGTACCGTGTTCAAGAGCTGGAAGCACGCACGAAAAAAAACAGCTCCAATAGCCATTTGCCCCCATCTTCTGACCGTTTTGCCAACACACGTTCTTCTCGTCAACCATCTGGCAACAAGCCAGGCGGACAAGAAGGACATCAAGGAACGACGCTCCGTCAAGTGGAACATCCACATCATCGTGTCGTCCACCGTGTGCATACGTGTCAAGGATGTGGGGCTTCTTTGCGTGACGTCAAACCGTTCAAAGTCGATATCCGTCAAGTGTTTGATGTCCCTCCTGTGGCGATCGAGGTGACACAACATGAACGTGAAGTGAAATCGTGTCCACATTGTCGATGCGTGCAACAAGCCGAATTCCCATCCCATGTCACGAATCATGTGCAATACGGTCCACGGCTCACGGCGCTCGTTGTTTATTTACATCATATCCAATTGATCCCGTACAAGCGTTTAAGTGATACAATCGAAGCGTTATATCAACACTCGATTAGTACAGGAACYCTTGCCAATATGGTGAAACGAGGACGCGAAGCGCTGGAATCAAATATGGACATCATCGAAGACGCCTTACTTGAATCCAACATCCTGCATGTCGATGAAACGAGTTTGCGCATCAATGGGAAACTCGCATGGGTGCATGTCGCGTGTACATCGAGATATACATACTTGGCTCCTCACGCTTCTCGTGGAAAAAAAGCGACCGATGAKATCGGGATTCTTCCCCGATATGAAGGGACGATGATGCACGATGCGTTCGGTACGTATCCGAAATACACACATGCCACCCATGCCCTTTGTCATGCCCACCATTTGCGTGAGTTAAAAGGATTCATCGAACAGGGGCATACGTGGGCGATGCGCATGACCACGTTTCTGTTAGCCGCCAAGCAAGCCGTCGAAGCCCATCACGGTGCACTTTCCGAAGAAGAAGCGAGACGGTGGGAACGAGTGTATGATCGCATCCTAGAAAGAGCACAACACCGATTAGAAACGATGACGCCTCTTCCGAAAAAAGCACTCGCTTTTGTTCGACGCCTTCAAAAACGAAAGGAAGAAGCGCTGCGTTTCTTACGTGAAGTACATGTTCCCTTTGATAACAACCAAGCCGAACGCGATCTTCGCATGGTCAAAGTCAAAGAGAACATTTCGGGTACGTTTCGCGAAGAAACATTCGCGCAGTCGTTTTGCATCGCAAGAAGCATCGTTTCCACACTGACGAAACACGAAAAAAACGTGTGGGATTCGTTATGTCTTCTGTTGGCAGGCGAAACGATCGATCGAGTTCTTTCCGCTACCTAGGGCATTTTCTATGACCGAAATGCCCTATTTGTGCTGGGCTTTTTTATACACTAGCACTGGGGTGAATAGTTACGTCAATATTCCTCTCGGTAACATAAAAGAAAAACTAGAATATCTTTGTGAATTTTACGGCATTGAATTCTTGAAACAGGAAGAATCATATACGTCTCAAGCCAGCTTTTTTGACGGCGATGAGATTCCTGAATATAATGCCGACAATCCAAAAGAATATAAGTTCAGYGGCAAACGTATTAAGCGMGGYTTGTATCGAACAAAGTCTGGCAAACTAATGAATGCTGATGTCAATGGCGCATTAAACATCTTAAAGAAAAGTAAAGCTGTAGACCTGAGTGTCTTATGCTCTAGCGGCGAAGTGGACACGCCTCAAAGAATAAGGATTGCTTGAAGCAGTCAAACTTCTTTGGAAGCCCCCACTTCAAATTTTCGCTAGAAAATTAAGTGGGGTAGTTCACATCCTTGAAAATGTTCATTCGTCCATACATCAGCACACCGCCTCGATACACTTTGGCGCCAAAATAGATCAGCAAGGCAGTCGTCGCCGCTAAAAGCACAAGGCAAAGCGCCACTTCCCACCCCGGCACGGAAACGAGGCCGATGCGCAAAAACATGAGCATCGGAGCGAAAAAGGGAACAAACGAGGCGCCGGTCACGAACGCCGCCTCTGGCGCATTCAAGCCAAACATCGCGATCATAAAGGCAGCGACAACCAGCATCATGACCGGCGTAATCGCCGGCTGTACATCCTCAACCCGGCTGACGAGCGAACCGAGCACGGCAAACAGCACCGCATACAAGAGGTAACCGAGCAAGAAAAAAACGAGTGCATACACAAAGATCGAGGCCGGCAGGTGATCCAATCCGAGGAAACGCCACACTTCCTGCCCGCTCGTTTTTAACGCGGCGAACGCAACGGCGAAAAACACGAAAAATTGCGTCAAGCTGACAAGCGCAACGCCGATGATTTTGCCAAACAGCTGTTGGACTGGCGGGACGCTTGACACTAAAATTTCCATCACGCGCGACGATTTTTCCGTCGCCACCTCCGTCGCGATCATTCCTCCATACATCAAAACAAACATATACATCGCGCAATAAAGATATCATTCAGAGACGGTTCCTCCAAGGCAAACAGACGAACCGCGAAGTTTCAGATAAAAGCAGGAATTTGCCGATCCAACCTCTAAACGAAAGAGAAATGAATGATGATTCAGCGAAAGGAGATGGTGACATGCCGACGTATACGTTGACCGCGTTTGAGCGCGACGGGGAAAAATTGCTTGATGAAACGTTTGAAGCCGCCAATGATGAAGAAGCGAAAAAAATCGGCGAGCAAAAATTGCGTGAGCGCGGCTGTTGGGACAAAACACACCGTTGCGTCAATGCCAGCGGCAAGCTCATTTTATTTCACCGCTAATCAAAATACCCCGGGGTTGTTCCCGGGGTGTTGTTATTTATCCAAATATTCCCTTTAATAGATTGATTTTCTCTTCCGTATATTCGGCGAAATGTTCGTTGTACACTTTCGGCTCTTTTGGATTCGCCTGGCGGGTGATGTTCCGCGTTTTCGGATCGACGAATTTGCTTGACGCCCCGCAGCCAAGGCCGATGATCGACTGCTGTTCTTCCATGATCATAATGTTGTATAGGCTCTCGTGCCCCGGCAAGGCGTAGCCGACGTTTTCCAAGTTGCCGAGAATGTTTTTTTGTCGGTACAAGTAATATGGGACATAACCGTGCTCCTTTGTCCACTCCTGGGCCGCCTTCATCATCGCCTGCACTTCCTCGCGGCTGGCGACTTTGTACTTTTGTTTGTTCTTTGTCATTTCCGACGCCCGCTTAAACGACAGCGTATGAACGGTCAGCGACTCGGGCAGAAGCCGTTCCGTCTGTTCAAGCGTATACGTAAACTCTGGAAGCCCTTCGCCCGGCAGTCCGATGATTAAGTCCATGTTGATGTTGTTCATCCCCATCTGCCGCGCCAAGTGGAACTTCTCAATCGTTTCTTCAACGGTATGATGGCGGCCAATCGCTTTTAACGTCTCTTGAATGTACGACTGTGGATTGATGCTGATTCGGTCGATCTTCCATTTTTTCAATACGTCAATCTTCTCCGGCGTAATCGTATCCGGACGCCCGGCTTCGACCGTGATTTCGCGGACGCGGTCGACGTCTGGAAATACGTCATACATATGAGCGTATAACCGATCCATCTCGTCGGCCGTAATGCTCGTCGGCGTCCCGCCGCCGTAGTAGATCGTCGTAATGCGAATGCCGCGCTCGCGCAAAAAGCGGCCGACTGCTTCCATTTCGTAATGAAGGCCGGCCAAAAAGGCGTCGACCGACCCTTGGCGGCCGTTGATGGCGTACGCTGGAAATGTGCAATACGCGCATTTCGTCGGGCAAAACGGAATACCGATATAAATGCTCACTTCATGAGCCAAATCGTATAAATCCGGCACGACCGTGAGCTGGCGATCCACGATCGCCTGCATTAGTTCGATTTTCTCCTTAGTCACCAAGTACTCCTCGGCCAGCTTCCGATGCGCCTCTTCTTTCGAAAGGCCTGAGCGCAAAAGCTGATGAAGCAGCTTGACCGGGCGGACGCCGGTCAGCACGCCCCACGGCTGAATGAGGCCGGTAGAACGCTCAAGCAACGTCAAATAGACATGCAAAACGGCGTTTTTTAGCTGTTTTTCGTACGTTTTCCCGTCAGCATCCGCCGGCGTGCTGCGTTCATGACTTACTTCCTCCACGCGCCCCGACGTCTTGTCAAGCAGCGTCCCCGAAACAGCGATGCCCCCGTCTTTCTTGACGGAAAACATAACGGCCATATCGGCCTCAGGAAGCGGCGCGAACGACAGCTCCGGCGCTTCGAAAAACAGCTCGGTCATCACCTCAAGCGGGCGCTGAAACCGTTCCGGATGCGGCAGTCCTTGAATTTCGATCCGCACGTTCATCACCTTTTCTTTCAAACTTCTTTCAGTGTACTGAACGGCTGTTTCCTTCGTCAAGCGGAAGAATGCACCTTTGCCGCCGACTTTATGGAAATGACTCTCGCCCGGCCAACTAGATTAAAAAAAAGCCGGACATTCGCTCCGGCCTCATTTTTATGATTTTCGTGAAAACGGCAAGCGCCAGTTGTCCGCTCACGGTTCGCTCCCCGCTCAAGCCTCTTACTGTTTCGTTTTGAGTTTTTGTAAAAACTCGATCCGTTGCTGTTTGCGGAAATGTTCTTTCACCATGTAGGAGACGCCGAGCTGTTCGTTCGAACGCGTCACCCAGTCGGCCGCCCGCTTCACCTCAAGCGGCGCGTTGCCCATCGCGACGCCAAGCCCTGCTGCTTCAATCGCCGGCAAATCGTCAAGGCCGTCACCGATCATCACCGTTTCTTTCAACGATACGCCGATATGTTGAGCCAGCCGGCGCAACCCCGCTAGTTTAGACACTCCTTGCGGGACAATTTCCATTTTTCCGTTTGGCTGCATAATCATATCAATGGACGGAATCGATTTCGTCAATAAAGCGGCCGCTGCATCCCTCTGTTCGTCTGTAGCAAAATATACATCAATTTTCGGCACAGCGATCGGTTCGTCGATCAGCACATCGCCAAGTGAATCGACAAATTGAGTCGGATAGAAAAACGGGTCGCTTGAGGAGAGAACCGTTTGCACGACAAGGTTTTTCTTCACTTTCTTCCGATTGCCGAGCGAATACCGCTCATGCATGAGGCGGATGTTGCAGTTGAAATTTTCCAAAATTTGCACGATATTAAACGTCCGCTCCTCAGGGATCACGGCGTCAAACAGCCTATCATCAAGCGTTCTGGCAATCATCGCTCCTTGGAATGCAATGAGCATCCCATCAAGCCGCAGCGCTTTCGCCACTTTGCGGGCGGAAAGCAAATTGCGGCTCGTGATTAACGTAACATAAACTCCTTTTTTCTTCACATAGTCGACCGCCTCTTTTGTTTCGCGCGGCAGGCGGCCGTTGTTTTTTAAAATCGTTCCGTCAATGTTGAGTGCCAACAGCTTATACACGGCTGTCTCCCCCTTTTGTCCGTCTCAACCTCTCTTGCCGCCGCCAGCAAGCTGGGGGCGGCTTTGCATTCCTTATCATTTTTATGACTATGACGAAACGGGCAAAAAAAGAACACCCGACCGGGTGTTTTTCCTACCTTCCTTCCATAAATGAACGATGCAGCTCTTCAAGCGGCTTCATGGCGATTTGTTGCACTTCCGCGATCGTCATGCTCATTTGCTGCTCGAGCGCCATCAGACGGGCCAGTTTCTCATTTTGCTGGGCAAGCGCCATCGCCTTTTGCGCCTGTTCAATTTCATCCGGCAAAATAGCGGCTCCACGCATTTGTTTTTCGTGCAGCCGAAGCTGAATGTCACGGAAGTTAGCAAATAGCCGATAGGCGGTGTCGTCGTGTCGGACATGATCGTACGCCTGTTTCAGCTGCTGAAACGGCTCGCTCGCCCAGATCGCCTGTTCAAGCTGTCTTGCGAGCGCACGAAGAGATTCGGACATAAGAAGAAGCCTCCCACTTCAATATCGTTTACGTTCTAGCGTATGCGCCAGTCGGCGGTCATATGACTCGCTGCTACAACCATAGGCCGATCATGCCCTGGACGGCGCCGATTATTGCGCCAAGCACAGCGCCTAAATAGGTGATCATCTTCAGCTCGCGTCGGGCGATGGCCAAAATGATCGCCTCCAGCCTTCGGAGCGAAAACGATTCGACTTGATCACGAACGACATCTGCCAATCCAAGCTGCGCCACAACCGACTCCATCTGATCGCCGAGCAGGCGGACAGCAGCGGCAACCGCCTGCGGAACGAACCGGTCGAGTACGTCCTGTTCATATGGCGCAAGAAGATCGGCGAGCGGGCGGTGCAGCCAGCCGCTTCCCCGGACGAGGCCGCGGGCTGCGGCCTGCACCGCCTCGCTCATGCGTCTTCGTCCGACCATCTCCTCCACCGTTGCCAGCGGATAGTCGATCCATTTGTTCCATTCTGTCCAAAGGAGGCGGGCGATCGCCGCCCTTGTGTCGGCATGGCGCAAAAATTTGCCGATTTCCGGCTGCACTTTATCCACTAAATTGACATTGCCAAGCAGCATTTGCAGCACGCCCCCGACCATTCCCCGCTCTTGAAAAAAGCGTTGGATCATGCCGGAAAGCTGTTGTTTTCCTTCCGCGCTGCTGAAATACTCGAGCGCCCGGTCGGCCAAGTAGCCGGCCAGCTGCTCGATGCGCGCTTCCATCGTTTCTTTCAACTCAAGCGGCAGTATATCGCAAATCGGCCGCGTGCGCCACGTTTGGCTCCATCGCTCATACGCCTGCGCGGCTTGTCCGGCCGCCAACGCCTCAAGACGCTCATCCGGAGAACGAATGCCGAGACGCTCAAGCAACTGCGCCGGCGTCTCCCGGCGCGCCAGCCACCGTTTCAGCCACTTCCGTCCTTCCTCAACCACCTCCGCCATGAAGGCTGAATCGTTGAGCTTACGCCGGAGCCCTTCCGGCGTCACCAAATGCTCGACAACCGTTTTCCCAAGCTGTTCCGCCAGTTCCCGCCTCCGTTTTGGAATCAAGCCGGGCGTAAACGGCAGCCGTTTCCCAAACAAGTACATCGGCTCGTGCGGGCGGAACAACATGACAATGGCGATCAAATTCGTCACCCCGCCGATAAGCGCTCCAACCGCCACCATAAACGACAAATAAATGAACGTTCCCATCGCCTTCCCCTTTCATCCGCGCCGCTGTCACCAAACAGCGGCTCTCATCATACGATACGATATAAACGTTTGCCTAATTGTTCATTATAGAACTTGCCTGACAAATGCGCAAATGAGGGACTGCGATGAGCAACCAACGAACCGTTGCCGTATTGACTGAAATAAAGGAAGACCGGGAACGGGCCTCTTTTGGCTCCATCCACCTTTTTTGTGAGGAACTGGTAAAATATGGAGAAACGCACAGCCTTTTTGTTTATGTCACATCGCCGTCACTCTATTTGCAGCACACCGGATATCGGTTAACCGGCAGCGAATGGATCAAGGGGGGCGTGCCGCGGGCGAACGTCGTCTACAACCGCCTTCACTCCCGCAAGTCTGAATATGCGCCTGCCTTTCAGCAGCTGCTCGCCCGGCTTGACGAGGAAGACGGGGCGATGTTCAACCGCCGCTTTTTGCATAAATGGGAGGTGCACCGTTATTTGGAGCGGCATGAGTACTTGCATCCGTACTTGCCGAAAACGGCGCTGTGGGACGGCCAAGACTCACTCGAGGCGTTTCTCGCCGCCTTCCCGTCCGTCTTTCTCAAGCCTGTGCACGGAAGCCAAGGGCGGGGGATTTTCCGCATTGAATGCACCGATGAAGGAATTTGTCTCCGCCGTTCCACCTCTTCGTCATCGGCGCTATACCGCTCGGTTGCCGCGGCCGTTTCTGCCTTGCAGCCACAAATCCGGACGCCGATGATCATCCAGCAAGGCCTTGAACTTCAAACGATTGACGGCCGCCCTGTCGATTTTCGCCTTCTTTGCCATCGCATCCGCCACAACGATTGGCGCGTCACGTCAGCGGTCGCCCGCGCGGCCCCTCCCGAGCAGTTTGTCGCGAACCTTGCCCGCGGCGGAGTACTGATGGCAGTCAATGATGTCTTGCGGAAGTGGTATACGAGAGCGGACGTGTTCCAGCAGAAACAGCTTCTGAAAGAAATCGCACTGGAATCCGCCGCCGTTCTCGCCTCGGAAGCGGAAGGACTGTATGGAGAGTTTGGCATCGATCTGGCCATTGACGTCCATGGACGGCCATGGATCATCGAAGTGAATACAAAACCGTCCAAACAGGCGGAAATGACGTTTTCTCAACAAACGGTGCGCCCATCCGCGAAAGCCGTGATTGATTATTGCCTGACATTGATGGAAGAAAAGGAGTGAACGACATTGATTTCACTCGGTTTTGTCACCCTTGATGAGCAACAGGAAAGCGTGTACTGCACCGAGGTAGCCCGCCGCGCCAAGCAGTATGGCATTTCCATATACCGTTTTTCGCCGCTGGCGATCGACCCGCGAACGGAAAATGTCCGCGGTGTCGTCTTTGATGACAAAAGTGGGGAATGGACCGATGCCGTCTTTCCCATTCCGCCGTTTTTGTACGACCGCTGCTTTTACGGCCACGACGACCGTTCCAAAAAAGCGAAACCGATTATGCATTGGCTGAAGCAACGCCCGGATGTCACGTTTTTAGGCTATGGCCTGCCCGGCAAGTGGAGCGTCTATGAGACGCTTTCCGCCCATCCGCTGTTGTCGGCATATGTGCCGCCGACCGTCCGTCTTGAGCGCGCCGATCACGTGCTTGATCTCCTTCGCCATGAACAAGCCATCGTCGCCAAACCGGTGCACGGCTCTGGCGGACGCGGCATTTATATTATCCAAAAGAAAGGGAAGACATTGTCCGTTCAAGACGGGCGCGGCCAAGAGCGGGCCGTGATCACCCGCCGAAACGAACTTGAACAATTCGTCGCTTCCTTGCAGCGCCGGGACGGCTATGCGCTTCAACCGCTTCTCTCCCTCTCCACCGAGGCAAGAGAACCGTTCGACTTTCGCTTTCTGCTGCAAAAAGATGAAACCGGACGCTGGGTTGAACGGGTGCGGGCTGTGCGCATCGGACGCCCTGGAACGTGGGTGGCCAATCTCCGTGCTGGTGCAGACATGCGCCCGTTCGCTGACTGGTTCGACCACCTTCCTTCTTCGAAACGCATCTTAGTGCTGGATGGCATTGACACGATCATCCGTACGTTGCCGGCTTATATGGACAATGAACTCGGTCCGTTGTTTGAAATCGGTCTGGATCTCGGCGTTGCTGACAACGGAGCGGTTTGGATTTTGGACGTCAATTCCAAGCCGGGAAGGAAAATCATCAGCCTTCTTCCGCCAGAGCAGCAAAACGATATTTACGAAGCGCCGCTTCAGTATTGCCGGTTTTTGGCGAGCGAGGTGGCCAACCGATGATCTATCCATTGGTCATTGATGACAACGAGTCCAATACAGTTATCCTTCCCTCCTCACTGAAAGCGGAAGGACGAACAGCCGTTGCCTTTGGCAGCTTCCTCGCTCCATGCACGATCATCTCATCTTCCGGACCGTCCGACAGCATCATCGTCGCCGGCGATGTCGCCCAGCGTCTGTTGATCCCGTTTGCCGCTAAGGTGCACGTGTTTTTGACTGACGAAGCCGTCCATATCGGACCGCTCGTCGGCGTTTTCACCGCTGGATTTACCAAGTCGCCCCATCGTCCGGTCGGAGGGCGCAGTTTTTTCTTCGCCAAACTGTTAGCGCAAGAAAAACAAGTCGGCGGGTTCGCCTTCTTGTTTGGCCTTCCTCATATCGACTGGGAGCATGGAACGGTCAACGGCTATTTTTACACGGAACGCGGTTGGGAACGGCATACGGTTCCGTTGCCGACGGTGATTTACAACCGCCTGCCGAACCGGCGCATTGAAAATGACGACATGTTCCAAACCGTGACGAAAACGCTGCAGACCGCCTATGGCATTCCAGTGTTCAACGGGCGCTTTTTCAATAAATGGGAGGTGTACCGCCGGCTTGCCGTCCATCGCGACGCACGGCCATATTTGCCGGAAACCTCCGCCTATGTCACGCGGCAGACGATCGAACAGTTTCTCAACCGGTATACGGGAGCGTATGTGAAACCGGCTGATGGCAGCCTCGGGCGCGGCATTTACCATTTGGTGAAAAAAAAGGATGCATACGAATGCCGCTTTCGTGACGAACACGGCGAAACGAAAACAACGCTGTTTCCGACCGCCATGGCGCTATGGCATCATTTGCTCACCCACGCCCCGCTTCATCGTTACGTCATTCAGCAAGCCGTCCCGCTCATCACCATCAACGGACGGCCGACAGATTTCCGCGTCCATACGAACAAAAATGAAAACGGCCAATGGCAAGTAAGCGCCGTCGCCGCCAA
Organism: Geobacillus sp. Sah69; assembly: GCF_001414205.1. NCBI lineage: Bacteria > Bacillati > Bacillota > Bacilli > Caryophanales > Anoxybacillaceae > Geobacillus > Geobacillus sp. Sah69. Next base: position 89,222 of record NZ_LLKS01000048.1, read on the forward strand.
AATAGCCGGGCGGCAAAGCATTACAACCCATATGAACAGCGGCGGCATGGTCAAAACATTGGAAGAAATTTTTCCAAACACCGCCAAGCGCGAAACGGTGCTCGCCCGCCTCCGCGACGCCGCCTTGACACTTAGCCGTTGCCTCGATGAAACATCAGACACGTTAATTGGCGAAATCGGTTTTGATTTTGGGGTAGATGATCAGGGAAACATTTGGATGTTTGAAGCCAATTCCAAACCGGGGCGCTCTATCTTTAAACACCCGGGCCTCAAGGAGGCTGATGAGCGGACGGCGCTGCTGCCGCTTGCCTATGCGATCCATCTAAGCAAAACGGCCATCATCGATCCAGAGGCGTTTGGACTATGATCACGATCGGTTACCGGCGCGACGCCAATGAATGGGTGAGCAGGCGGCCGGACGGCTTCTATCGGTTCGGCCGCGGCGAGCTTGCCGCCGCCTCCCTCCCCGATCTTACCTTTGCGGTCAACGAGCAAAACGGGCGGGTCGGGCCGCTTGTCGGCATATTGGTGAGCGAATCATCCATTTCGGCTTTGCTTGGCGGAAGGAAACCATGGGTGGAGACCGTCATCCGCTCGCTTCATGCCGATGGCGGCATCGCCATCGTCAGCACCGCGGCCGGCATTGGCGAGAATATGGTCTCCGGTTATGTATTCGCCCCGGCGCTCGAACGGTTTGTCGAATCGTCCACTCCGTTGCCGGACGTCGTCTACAACCGAGTCAAAAGCCGGGAAGAAGAACAGAGTGAGCCGTTTCAAACAGCAGCCGCCCGGCTTGCCTCCCATGGCATCCCGCTCGTCAACCGCTCTTTTTTCCGCAAATCGGACGTTTGCTGCGCGTTGCAGACGGACCGCCGTCTTTGGCCTCATCTGCTGCCAACGGCGCCGGTCCGTTCGTTGGCTGATATTCACTCTTGGCTCCATCAATACGGCTGTATTTACTTGAAACGAGACGACGGGGCAAGGGGGAGCGGATTGCTCCGTCTCACCGCCTCGCCTGGGGCGGGAGCCATATGCGAATCCCCCCGCGGCCAAAAACGGGTAAGGTCGCTCGACGAGCTAGAGCCGCTTGTCCAATCCCATCGTTATATTGTTCAAGCAGCCGCCTGTACGGACACATGGAACGGGCGCCGTTACGATTTGCGCGTGCTCGCCCACTGGCAGCGCCATCGCCATACGATCACCGGCGTCGGCGTCCGCCTCGCCGGCCCTCGGTCGTTGACAACCCATGTATTTCACGGCGGAACGATCCTTCCGTATTCGGAAATTCAAAGCCGCATTGATGAACAGGCGCTCGAGCGCCTCATCGCCTGGAGCGGCGAACGCCTCAACGAGCAGTTCGGCCTTGTCGGCGAATTTTCTGCCGACATCGGCGTCGGAAAACAGCAGGAGCTTTACATTTATGAAATAAACGCCAAACCGATGGCTTTTGACGAGCCGGATATTGAAGCACGCCGGCTTCAGCGGCTCAATCGACTGTTTGCCGAACTAGCTCATCTTGCGCCATAGCAAAAAATTCTTTGCTATAACGAAGTGCCTGCTGCAGCACACCGTCTGCCGCCTGCCGGACGGCTCCGCTTAAACGCTGACTTACTTGTCGGCACAGCTTCGCTTTTTTCCACTCATCGGCGGTCAGCGCTTGCAGCAACTCGAAGCGGCCAGTGCTGGCCGCTTCTTGCTGTTTCTTTCTCTCACCCCAGCCTGCACCGGTCATCAAATGGTGAACATACTGCCAAAGTTGACGTTGTCGCTGAACCTCGGCGAAATACGTTTCCCATGTTTGCCCGTCTTCTTCAAGCGCTGCCAACTGACGAGCTTTTTCTTCAGCCACAGCGGTCGTTTCCAGCAATTGTTTGATCACAGCAACCACCCTATTTCCCTCCCTCTAGAAATGTTGATTTATCAAGGCTTTTCGGCTCCTCAGGGGTGTCCAAAAAATATTTTTCGACAAAATCCCTTACACCCTCCTTCTTGCCAGTCCTCTTTCATCCATATGAGCGAAGCGGATAGTCTATGCCTGTTTCGGACAAACTAGGAAAAAACGATGAGGAAGGAGCGAAACCATGGAGCGGAACGAAGCGGGGCGCCAAGACGCCTTATATGAGGGGCGCGATGAATATTACATGGATATTGACCGCATGATTAATGAAGGGATGGCTGGCGGCGTCGTGCACGGCCGCGGTGATGAGGTCAACATCGAAGAAGCGCGCGACCTGGTCAAAGAAGAACCGCCATACGACGCCGGCGAGTAAACGGAGCCGATTTTCCTGTCCACCAGGAAAATCGGCCTTTCTGTTATAATGAATGAAAAAAGGTAGAAAAGGGGGCGCCGTGATGTTAAAAGAGCTCGAATCACTTTATAAAGGGGACATTATCATCAACGGTCAACCGGCCGATCCCGAGGCGTACGAATGGTTTTATACCGCCGGGGGCGATGAGGTGGGCATCGCCAAAGAGCGGTTGACGGAACGAGAGCGGCAGCTGTTGGCGCTGTTATTGACCCCAGCCAACCGCCGGCGGGAGCCGGAAAGCGAAGAAGAACGGGCGTGGAAACAATGGATGGCCACCGGCCGCCCCGACGCTCCTGCGATGCTCTCTGCCCCATACTGCCGGTTCATTCATTTTCTCGTCAATCGCCCGATCGCCAACAAACAGGAATTTGCCGAAACGATTCACAACCTATTTGCCTCGCGGGTGCTGATCGTTTGGAATGAAGACAAGCGCGGGCTGCTGATTGAGGCCAAACAAAAACGGACGGCCGAGCCGCTCTTGCTGGCCGAAATGGCGGATGCGCTCGCCGCCGATTTTTATGCGACGATGCATTTGCTGATCGGCCCCGTTCGCCCGGTGAACGGGGAGCTGTACGAGTCGTTCCTTCTCGAGCAGCAATGTTTTGCCGCCGCCCGGCGCTTTTGGCCGAAACAGACGGTGTACGAATGGGAGGACGTCATTCCGCTTCCACTCCTTGAAAGCGCAGCAGACGACGGCAAGACAGGGCAAATTTTATCGTTTCTCGATGGGCTGGGCGAAGAGGAAGTGCGCGCCATGGAAACATTTTTAGAGTGCAATTTAAACGTCTCCATGGCGGCGAAAAAACTATATATGCACCGCAATAGCTTGCAATATCGGATCGACAAATGGGCCGAGCAAACCGGCATTGACATCAAGCGGTTTAAAGGCGCCGCGGCTGCCTATTTGGCTATTTTGCACCAACGCCGTGCGTAGCAGCGGACGCTTCCCCGTCATGTTGCCGAAAACGGGCAGCTTTTTTTGTGCACCTTGTCTATTCACGAATATTCACATTCATCTATATAATATGAGTGTGAGAAAACGATTTCAATAAAGGGGGATTCGTGATGGCGGAACTCGTGTTGGATCATGTGTATAAGATTTACGATAACAACGTCACGGCTGTAAAAGATTTTAACTTACATATTCAAGATAAGGAATTCATCGTCTTTGTCGGTCCGTCCGGCTGCGGCAAGTCGACAACATTGCGGATGATTGCAGGCCTGGAGGAAATTTCTAAAGGCGATCTCTACATCGATGGAAAACGAGTGAACGATGTACCGCCCAAAGACCGCGATATTGCCATGGTATTCCAAAACTACGCCCTTTATCCGCATATGAGCGTCTATGATAACATGGCGTTCGGCTTAAAACTGCGCAAGTTCCCGAAAGCGGAAATCGAGAAACGCGTCCGTGAAGCAGCTCGCATTCTCGGCCTTGAGCAATATTTGGACCGCAAACCGAAGGCGCTCTCCGGCGGACAGCGGCAGCGCGTAGCATTGGGACGCGCCATCGTCCGCGATGCGAAAGTGTTTTTAATGGACGAACCGCTTTCAAACTTGGACGCCAAATTACGCGTGCAAATGCGCTCGGAAATCGCCAAACTCCATCAGCGTCTTGAAACGACAACGATTTACGTCACCCATGACCAAACGGAAGCGATGACGATGGCCACCCGCCTCGTCGTCATGAAAGACGGCGTCATCCAGCAAGTCGGAACGCCGCGCGAAGTGTATGAGAAACCGGAAAACATCTTCGTCGGCGGCTTTATCGGCTCGCCAGCGATGAACTTTATTAGAGGAACGCTGCAAGACGGCAAGTTTGTCGTCGGCCAGACGACATTCGGCGTGCCAGAAGGGAAAATGAAAGTGCTGCGCAGCCAAGGGTACGTCGGCAAGGAAGTCATTTTGGGCATCCGTCCGGAAGACATTCATGATGAGCCGCTCTTCTTGGAGGCATCGCCAACGACAAAAATGACCGCGCATGTTGAAGTCGCTGAGCTGCTTGGCGCCGAATCGATGATTTATTCAAACATCGGCGGCCAGGAGTTTGTCGCCCGCATTGACGCCCGCACGGAAATCAAGCCGGGCCACCGCATCGACCTTGCGTTTGACTTGAACAAAGCGCATTTCTTCGACGTCGAGACGGAGCGGCGCATCCGGGCGGCGGATGAGAAGTAAGCTCCCCCCATTGTTTTGTATATAGACTTATTCGGCTCTAGCGCATCGCTAGAGCCTATTCTTTAATGAACCGCACCTCCTCCTCCCGGCAGTGCGGGCAATAGAACAGATGGACGCATTCATGGTTTCGATATGTGTGCGGGTAACCGTCAGCAAGCTTCATCACATCCGCATCCATGTACGGACTGTAGTCATCGAAATAATCCGTCACTTTCCCTTGGTCTTCCATCGGCTGCCGGCAATAGCTGCAATACACTGTCACCCGGCGCAACCCGTTGCAAAGTGGGCACACATTCATGCTGCTTCCTCCTCTAAGATGCCTCTTACTTTTAGATATTTCCTAATGATGGCGTCGATAAAACGTAAAAAATTACCATATTATCGCAGTGAATAACGGGCAAAAAACGTTCCAAACTATGAGTACCGCCAGCGAAACAGGACGCCTGCCAAAACACTTCCGCTGGCGAACGCAAAAGCAGGTGGGCCGTTGGGTTCAGCCAAGCTTGGCAGCACGCTTCTTCGCGTGCAGCGCTGGTGCAAATCCAGCCAACCCAGCCATCAAAATTTCTAAGGGGAGATGATCAACTATGGCACGCAACAACAACAACAACAATAACCAACTGCTCGTCGCTGGTGCCCAACAAGCGATCGACCAAATGAAGTACGAAATCGCCCAAGAATTTGGTGTGAACCTTGGCGCTGACACGACTTCGCGCGCAAACGGTTCGGTCGGCGGGGAAATTACCAAACGCCTTGTAGCGATGGCTCAACAACAACTCGGCGGCCAATTCGGCAACATTCAATAACCGGTTGACAGACAACTTCATAATAGATGGCAAAAGCCCCAGGCAGTCAGCCTGGGGCTCTTCTATATTCATGCGGTCCGAAAGCGCCTAGACGCCCCCCGCCTGCTCGGCGAGCGGTTGCTGGCTCAAGGAAACAAGCACTTTGCGGATGCGACGGTTGTCGACTTGGCGGACGGTCAACGTCAGCGAGCCGTATTGCAACGTTTCGCCGACCGCCGGAATGCGCTCAAACATTTCAAAAATCCAGCCGCCCAACGTATGCGATTCACTTTCCGGCACGTCGATGTTCATCACTTCGCAAAATTCGTCAAGCGGCAGTTCAGCGCTGAATTCAAAACTATGTTCATCGATTTGACGCACGGTTTTTACCGCTTCATCATGCTCATCCCATATTTCGCCGACGATTTGCTCAAGAATATCCTCAAGCGTAATCAAGCCGGCCGTGCCGCCAAACTCGTCAACAACGATCGCCATATGCACCTTGCTTTTTTGCAGCTCCGGCAGCAAATCGGACACTTTCATCGATTCGACGACAAACAGCGGCTGGCGCAACAGCTCGCGGACGCACACGTCACGCTTTTGGACAAGTTCGCTGAAAAAGTCACTTTCCGACAAAATGCCGATTACGTTGTCAATATCCCCTTCATAGACCGGGATTCGGGAATATTTTTCCTCCAAAAATACATCGCGAATCTCTTCAATCGGCTGGTTGACCTCGACCGCCACCATATCGGCGCGCGGTGTAAAAATTTCTCCGACTAAAATTTCATCAAAATCGAGCGAACGTTGAATCAGCTCTTTTTCCTGGTTGTCGATAACCCCTTCTTCTTCGCTCAGCTCGACCATCACCTTAATATCTTCCTCCGTGACGGCCGGCACGGCAGCCCCGTTGGCGAATCGCCGGGTCATACGCTCTTTCAGGGCTTGAAACAATGCCGTAATCGGCACCATGAGCTTCATCAGCCCATAGGCCAGGCCGGCATACCGGATGGCGAGCGGCTCCGCGTACTCTTTCGCCATCGATTTTGGCAAAATTTCACCGAAGACGACAGACAAAACGGTCATGACCGCAATGGCGACAAATAAACCGGTCTGCTCCCCAAGCAGAGAAGCAGCGATCTCGATAAATAGCGCCACCGCGATGATGCCTGTTAGACGGCTGGCCATAGCAAGCGCTAACAATGCACGGTCAAGATGCCCAACCACTGCTTGAAGCCGCTTGTTGTTTGAATGCTCTTCCGCGTAGTGTTTTAACCGGGTTTTGCTGGCCGATGAAAACGCCGCCTCAGCCGATGCAAACAATGCGTTCGCGAGCAAGAAAAGGAAAAACCAACCGAACAACCTTAACGGCCACTCTTCCAACGAATCTTCACACTCCTATCGGACCATGACTATGTTATTCATATCCATTCCTTTCCCAAAACATGCCTGCTGAAGCAAAACTTTCGGCATCGGGCGGAATGAGGCTGCGCGGCTATCGGCAGCCATTTCCGTTCCTTACCTTAAATATAACAAATTTTTCGCCAGCTGACTATAGCGGGAGGAATTAATTTCCATATATTACCATAAATCCACCTCAAAAAACGCGCCGAGGTGCGCCGGCGCGTTTTACGATTCGATCCAGCAGGAGCCAATAAAGTAGACAAGCACTACCAACGAGGCGATGTTCAACGTGACGGACCACTCATCCATCCATCTTCCCTCCCTTTGCCTTCTTACCTTCATCGTACTATATGGATAGCGGGAAAAACAGGGAAAACAAGACGGCTTTTTGACAGTTTTGTGACTGAAAAAAAACAGGGACTCAAAAAAAGAGGTCCCCGTTTTCATCCTAAATAACGGTAATAAATCGTTTTCGCCTCGTTCACATCCTTTGTGCCGTGCACAAGCGCGCGCCCGTCGGCGAATACGACAAGCCGCTTGGCGCCGAGCGATACGGAGACGAGATACGGATTCGCTTCGGCCCGGAGCCCTTGGCGGCGAAAAAGAGATGCCAATTCGTTTACATCGTACTGGCGCCGGGAAGACGGGCGAATTTGCACCGAGTCGCGCCCGCACAGCACAGCGGTCTTCGTCTGATGCTCATAAGAAAGAAACGGATAAGATGGACGATGTCCGCACGTCGGACAGTCGTCTCTTTTGACCGCGTCAATGCGAATCGCTGCGTATTCATTCGTCCAAAGATCAAACGAAACGAGCTTGCCGCGCAGCGCGGCCCAGTCCTCGACTAAAACTTTCAACGCCTCAGCCACTTGGTAACTGACGACCATCTGCACTGCCGGACTGATAATGCCGGCCGTGTCGCATGTCAATCCCCCTTGCGGCACCGTTTCAAGCAAGCAATATAAACATGGGGTACGTCCGGGAATAAACGCGTAACTTAATCCGTAGCTGCCGACGCAGGCGCCGTAAATCCACGGAATGCCATATTTGTAGGCAACATCATTGATGATCATGCGCGCATCGAAGTTGTCCGTCGCATCGATCAATAGGTCGGGCCGCTGTTCGACAGCCAATGATTCCAACTGTTCGGCGTCAGCCTCACCGACTATCGCGTCGATCTTGACCTCGCTGTTGATTCGCTCGAGCCGCCGCTTGGCCGCGATCGCCTTCGGCAGCCGCTCTTTCGCATCCACTTCGCTGTAAAGCTGTTGGCGCTGCAAGTTGCTCCATTCGACATAATCGCGGTCAATGATCGTCAGTTTGCCAATGCCGGCGCGCACGAGCGCTTCGGCGTTTCCTGTGCCGAGCGCTCCGGCGCCGATTAAGACGACGTGCTTTTCCCGTATTTTCTTTTGCCCTTCCTCGCCAATCGGCGCAAATAGTTGTTGCCGAGAATACCGTTCATTCAAACAACACTCATTCCTTCCGTTGGGCTGCTTGCTGACGCGTATCGTTTTTTCGGGATGCGCCCGGCTTCATAACCGAGCCGTCCCGCTTCCACCGCCAGCTTCATCGCTTTTGCCATTTTTACGGGATCAGCTGCGCCGGACACGGCCGTATTCAACAGCACCCCATCCGCACCAAGCTCCATCGCCAGCGCCGCATCGGCCGGCCCGCCGATGCCGGCATCGACGATCACCGGCACGGTCGCTTGCTCGATGATAAAGCTCAAATTGAGCGGGTTAAGGATGCCTTGCCCGGACCCGATCGGCGATGCCCCCGGCATGACGGCATGGCAGCCAAGCTCTTGCAAGCGCTTGGCGAGCACGACGTCATCAGACGTGTACGGCAAGACGATAAACCCTTCTTCCAGCAGCATTTCCGCTGCTTTTAACGTCTCAACCGGGTCGGGAAGAAGCGTTTTGTCGCAGCCGATCACTTCTACCTTAATCATATCACATAGCCCCGATGCTTTGGCCAGTCGGGCGATGCGGACCGCTTCCTCAGCCGTTTTCGCCCCGGCGGTATTGGGCAGAAGCTTATATCGGCTTAAATCAAGCTGCTCTAAAAAATTCGGCTGCTCCGGCGCAAAAATGTTCATTCGCCGGACGGCAAAGGTCAAAATTTCTGCGCCGGATGCTTCCACCGCTTCTTTTTGCACCTCAAGGCTCGGATATTTGCCCGTCCCGAGCAACAACCGCGAAGAGAATTCATACGGACCAATTTTCAGCATTTCAACCGCCTCCTACAAAATGAACAATTTCGACTCGGTCGCCATCCGCCAACGCCGTCACCGCGTATTCATGCTTTTGAATAATGCGAACATTGACTTCGACAATGGCCAGCTTTTGATCAAGTCGAAAATGGGCGAGCAAATCGCTGACCGTTTTCACTTCATCCGGCACGGCAACGTTCTCGCCATTAATGACTAAATTCATTCAACCCCCACCTTTTCTTCCGCGTGACGCGTTAATGAAAACGGTGACAAGTCAAACGCCGGCTCTTTCCGCTCTACTAGGTCGGCAAGCAGCCGGCCGGTGAGCGGGCTAAGCAAAATGCCGTTCCGGTAATGGCCGGCAGCGACAAATATCCCGCGCCGCTTTGGATGCTCGCCGATATAGGGCAAACCGTCTTTCGTTTGCGGTCGGATGCCGCTCCATGCCTTCACCCATTCTGCCTGTTCGACATCTGGAAGCAGACGGGCGGCACGGCGAAGCAGGCTCATCACCCCCGCGATTGACACGCGCCGGTCGTACGTCCCCGGCGTGGACGTCGCACCGATCAGCAGCCGGTTGCCGCGCTTCGGCACGATGTAACAGCCATTTTTCGCAAACACCGTCATTTGCACGAGCGGGGTTGGCGTACGCACCATGATGCATTCCCCCTTGACCGGGAATACAAAAAGCGGCAACCCGAGCGCGGCCCCCAGACGCGCCGCCCAGGCGCCCGAGGCGATCACGACAGCGGCAGCGGCGAACGTTCCGCTCGCTGTTTCCACGGTATGCCCACCGGCATCCGAACGAATGTCAAACACTTCCGTATGCTCATACAAATGCGCACCGGCGGAGACGGCGGCTGAAACAAGAGCGGCAGCCAAATCCGGGGCGCTCACTTGCCCGTCTCCGGGAATGTACATGGCGCCGGCCAGCGCCTCGCCCGCAAGACGCGGCTCCAGCTTAAGCGCTTCTTCTGCCGCCAGCCAGTGAACTATCTCACCCATTTCCTTCCAAAATGTATAATGGTGGTGCAACTCCTCCGCTTCTTCCGCATTCGTCGCAACTTTGAGCATCCCTTTTTCGACAAGTCCGATGTCAATACCGGTTCTCTCCCGCAATTCCGCAGCGAGCGCCGGCACGAGCGCCCGGCTTTGCAGGGCGAGCGGGATGAGCGGACTCGGCGCGGCGAACTCCGATTGCGCCCCCAGCATACCGGCCGCCGCGCTTGACGCTTCGCCGGTCATTGTTCCTTTTTCGAAAATCGCCACGCGGTGCCGCCGTTTGGCGAGCTCAAAAGCTGTCGCCGCCCCGATCACCCCACCGCCGACAACGACGACATCATAATGTGCCCCCATTTTTCCTCTCCCCTCTCACGATTTGCGCCAAACGTCTTGCTTCCACAACCGGATCAGGCGCTAAAAAGACAGCCGATAACACCGCCACTCCCGCGGCACCGGCCTCCATCACCCGGCAGGCGTTGCCGGCATGAATGCCGCCGATCGCAATAACCGGGATGCAGACGGACGCGGCCATCTCCCGCAACGAATCGATGCTGCGCGGCGGCAATCCAGGCTTGCTGGCAGTCGGAAACATATGGCCGTACAAGCAAAAGTGAGCGCCGTCCTCTTCCGCCTGCTTCGCCTCCGTCAGGCTGTGCACGGAACAGCCGACTGTCAAGTCCGGAAACGAACGGCGGACGGCACGCACCGGCAAGCTGTGATACGCGATCTGCACCCCGCCGACACCGCAGACGGCCGCGACGTCAACACGGTCATTGACGATGATTTTTTGCGGCGGCACCCCGGTGTAAAGCAGCGCGGTGACAAACTCGGCCACTTCGCGCGCCGTTTTTTCTTTCTCGCGAATGTGAATGGCATCCGCATACGGATGGATACGCGCACAAATGGCCGCGAATTCGTCGGCTGTTTGCCGCCCGGTGGAAATGAAGTGAAGAGCCCCCATCACAATCCCTTTCTTTCTGCCTACCGTACATCATGGACTGAAATATACGGGTAATGGACGCCCGCATAATAAGCGGCAACCAACAACGCAACGGTCAAGACGACAAACCAAATATCGCATTTGCCAAACTTGATTTCATAATAAAACGTACGCTGGCCGCTGTTGGAAAATTGTTTCGCCTCCATCGCCACGGCGATGCGCTGGGCGCGGCGGATGCTTTGTGCCAAAAGCGGGATGGCATAACGCTTCACTTTGCCAAGGCCGCCGCGGTTTGGCACGCCGCGCACTCTCAGCGCATACCGGACCGTTTGAAACTCCTCAATCATGATCGGCAGCAGGCGGACCGCCGCCAAAAAACTGTACGCATACTTCGGTTTCAGCTTCAATTGCTGCATGAGCGAATAAAACAGCTGCACCGGCCGAGTCGTCAAGGAAAAAATCAAGCCTAACAGCCCGAGCGACAAGGCGCGAAATCCGAGATGCATGCCGCGCCAAAAGCTTTCCGCTGTTACGTGGATGAGCCCCCAGCGAAACCACGTTGTCGTCCCTTCGCCAAACATCATCATCGATGAAGCAGTGGAAACAAAGATCAGGAAAAACGGCAAAAACAGCCAAACAAGCAGCTTTGCTGGATACCCGGTGCCGAAGCAAAACAAAACGAACAGGGCGAGCGACAAATTGATGAGCACGTTCGGGTTATGAATGAACAACACCGCAAAAAAGAGCATGACGAGCACAATGAGCTTCAAACTCGGGTTCGCTTCATAAAGCCATGTCTCACGGCGCTGAATGTCCCAGTTCATCGCCATGTTCCTCCTTCAGCCAATACAGTCTCCACAGCAGCGAGGCGCTCATCGCGAACAAGCGCTCCGTCTTCCACCACCCATCGTCTCGTCGCAAAACGACGGACAATTTGTTCGTCGTGGGTGACCATGATGATCGCCGCCCCTTGCCTTCGGTATGACTCCAACATCGCCAACAACGCAAACGTGTTTTTCGCATCCTGTCCAAATGTCGGCTCATCAAGCAAAAAGAGGCGTTGACCGGCGACGATCGAAGCAGCCACGCTCAACCGCCGTTTTTGCCCGACTGACAGCTGGTACGGATGCACTTCTTCCTTTCCGTCAAGGCCAAACGCGCTGAGCAGGCGGGTGACCGTCTCATTGATTTCCTCTTCAGATCGCCCCTCAAGCCGCAGCGAATACGCCAGTTCATCGCGCACAGTATGGGTGACAAATTGAAATTCGGGATTTTGAAACACGAACGCGATATGGCGGTAAAGCGGCTGCCGGAGCTCGATATCCTCCCCGAACAATGTATATTCGCCTTCGGTGCGAATCAGTTGCATCAACCCATGCAAAAGCGTGCTTTTGCCCGCGCCGTTTCGGCCGGTGACGGCGATCCATTCTCCCGCCCGCACAACCGCCTCCGGTACGCTGATTTTCACCTCCCGGCCGCGAAAGCCGCGGAAACGGTGAAGGCGGATCAGCTCCTCGCCTTCCTGCCTTTCCTCCCGGCGCACGATCGGTCCGCATTCCTCCCAAACGTCCGGGTGCCAAATGCCTTCCGCCGTCATGACGTCCTTATATCGGGAAAATACTTCCCTCGCTCCTCCATCGGCGATGATGCACCCGTCGCTGCCAAGCAACACAATCCGGTCGACGAAGTCAAGAACATGGTTGATTTTATGCTCGACGATGACGACCGTTTTGTCCCGGCTCACATCCCGCACCGCCTGCCATACGGCTTTCGTCCCTTCCTCATCGAGCAAAGCCGTCGGCTCATCCAAAAACAAAACATCCGGCTCAAGCGCAAGAACAGAAGCGAGCGCCAACCGCTGCTTCATCCCGCCGGAAAGCGTATGAATGTCGGTGTGCGGTTCGATCGCCAACCCGACTTGGTCCAACAGCAAGCGGATGCGGGCGGGCATCTCGCGGCGCGGCACACTTCGATTTTCGAGGGCAAACGCGATTTCCTCATCGGCATACGGCATGCAAAACTGCGTATCCGGATCTTGAAACACATATCCCCATCGTTCCGGCCGCTCAAGGCGCCCGGCTTTCATCGGCACGTCGATCGAGTGGGGAATGATGCCGGCCATCACTTGCAAAAGCGTCGACTTGCCGCATCCAGACGGGCCGAGGAGAAGCACTTTCTCCCCGGCAGCAACGGACAGCGACAAATCGCGGAACAATAAGTCGCTATGCCCGGGAAACTTCAGGCGCAGCTGTTCGATGACAATGGCTTGCTTCATCGGTCATTCCCCTTACCGGTTCAGCGCATCATAGTCCTCTTTGGAAGCCGGCCGCCACATTTGCGTCACCCCGGTTTTCTCAAGCGCCTTGGCCAACGAAACGGCGAACACGCCGGAGATAAGAACGGCGCCGACAAAACGCGCCAGCAAAAAGAGCACCATGTTCCACGGGGCGAGCGCCTCGATATATCCTTTGTAAAAGTCCATGATCAGCGAACCGACCGTCGCGCCGACGGCGCTGAGCGACACGACAAACACGTCAAACCGCCGATAGCGGAACGCCGCAAAGACAAGCTCGGCAAACAGCCCTTGTACAACCCCATAAATCAACACCTCAAGCCCCCACTGCGACCCCATCACCAACTCGCCCGATGAAGCCGCAATCTCGGCAAGCAGCGCCACCCCCGGTTTGCGGATTAGCAAATACGCAAGCGACGACGCGATAAACCACATGCCATAAATCAGTTGATCGGCATGAAACCCGAATACTTTCACCACTTCATACAACGGCCCCCACACTTTGTAAATGACGCCGAACACAACGGCAATGACAATCGTCGTTAAAATATCGGCCAGTTTCAACCCTTTCGATGTTGTTCCCATGAAAACTCCTCCTTTCGTGTTGTCGCCGTTTCACCGGCTCTTCATGAGCTCGGCCGATGGCCACCGCTCCAGTCGGTACGCCATCTCCCAAAACTGATACTCATAGTCACTGCTGATCAAAAAATGCTGTTCCATCCGGCGCCGATCTTCCTCAGTCACGGCAGCGGCAATGGCGTCAAGCCGGTCGATCTGCTCCTCAACAAGCGAGCGAAACCAATCGGAGCTGTATGTACTGATCCACTTTTCATAAATCGGATCGTTCGGCCGGCACGTTTTCAGCCGCTCACCGATTTCGTAATACAGCCAATAGCACGGCAAAATCGCGGCAATGACATCGCCCAAATGCCCTTCATACGCCGCCCGGTACATATGCGATGTATACGCGTAAGCCGTCGGCGCCGGCATGAACACAGCCCGTTCCTCTTCGGTGATGCCAAGCAGTCCGGCAAACGTTTCATGAAGCGACAATTCCGCTTCGCATGTGCTTTGGGCATGGTGCGCCAGCCGGGCCGTCGTCGCCAAATCCGGCGATTTCGCCGCCCCGATCGCCTGCACACGGGCAAAATGGCGCAAATAGTACGCATCTTGCATGACATAATAGCGGAATTTTGCGCGATCCAACGTTCCTTCGCCAAGCTCTTTGACAAACGGGTGACGGAAACTCGCCTGCCAGATCGGATCAGCCGCCTGGCGCACGCGCCTTGCAAACGACATTCGTATTCCCCCTTTTTCCAAAATAAAAGCGCCGCCTTCTTTACCGATTCGCGTAAAGAAGGCGGCGCGAGCATACAGATTTTCCAATGCGGCCAAAGCCGGCCTGCAGCTCCTCCACTTCCCTACGCTGGCATTACCCAGATCAGGTGCTAAGGGTCTCAAAGTCACACTTTGATCTCAGCCTGTTTACAGGCCCCCCTAGTGGATGTCTGATTGTGATGAAATTTTCTTTACATTTATCATATCACGGCCGCATCGGTTGTCAACCTTTTTTTCGGCTGTCATTGCGCCGCGCTCCGCAATTCGCTATGATAAAAGCGCAACGATTGATTACCGGATGGGAGTTGGAACTGATGGCGAAAGTGATCTTGAAGCGGCAGCGAAAAAAACGGCTCGAACAAGGCCATCCATGGATTTTTCAGGGCGAAGTCGACCGTATCGAGGGTGACATCACACCGGGAGATTTTGTCGATGTCTATAACCATCAAGGGTACTGGTTGGCGAAAGGCTACATCAATCCAGCCTCGCAAATCATCGTCCGGGTGTTGACGCAAAATCCGGATGACGAGCTCGATGAGCGGTTTTTCATTGAGCGCATCCGCCGCGCCTGGGCGTATCGCGAACGGATGCTCCCGGGCGTCCGTTCATGCCGCGCCGTCTACGGCGAGGCCGATTTTCTGCCGGGGCTCATCGTCGATAAATATGAGGACGTGCTTGTGGTGCAAATTTTGGCGCTCGGGATGGAAGTGCACAAAGAGTGGATTTTGCGCGGCTTGCTTGACGTGTTCGCTCCAAGGGCCATTTATTTGCGCAACGATGTGTCCGTGCGGGAGCTTGAGGGTCTCAAACAGGAAAAAGGGTTTTGGTACGGGGAAGCGGAGACGGAGATGGAAATCGAGGAGAACGGCGTGAAATACATTGTCGACATTGAAAACGGGCAAAAAACCGGCTTTTTCTTCGACCAGCGGCAAAACCGCGCCGCCCTCCGCCCGCTCATCGGCCCGGAGACGACGGTGCTTGATTGTTTCACCCATACCGGCTCATTTATGCTGAACGCCTGCCTGTACGGAGCGAAGCACGCCACCGCCGTCGACATTTCCGAGCATGCAATTGAGACGGCAAAACGAAATGCGGCCTTAAACGGATTCACAAATGTAGAATTTGTCGTCGCCAACGCATTCGATTACTTGCGCGAAGCAGTGCGATCCGGCAAACAGTGGGATGTCGTCATCATCGACCCGCCGGCGTTCGCCAAATCGGCCCACGCGGTGCCAAAAGCGCTGCGCGGCTATAAAGACATCAATTTGAACGGGTTGAAACTCGTCAAAGACGGCGGCTTTTTCGTCACGTCGAGCTGTTCGTACCATGTTCGCCCGCACATGTTCCAAGAGATGATCGCCGATGCGGCGTTTGACGCCAAAAAAGTGCTCCGCCAAGTGTACTGGAACGGCGCCGGCTATGACCACCCGAAACTGCTTGCCGCCAATGAAGGCGACTATTTAAAATTTGCCATCTACGAAGTGCACTCGCGGCGCTAAAGAAAAACGCTTAAGGACAAACCTTAAGCGTTTCTTTCTTGCCGCGGATGAAGAGGTTGTTCTTTGCGCAGCACGCTCAAGTAAACGAGCATGGAAACAAGCACCGAACCGGCGGCGGCTACATAAATGCTCGGATAGCCGAACCAGTGGCTGATTTGGCCAAACACCATCGCCCCGATGCCAACGCCTAAATCAAAAAAGGAGAAAAACGTTGCATTCGCCATTCCTTTCCGATGAACAGGGGCCCGCTCAACCGACCACGCCTGCAGCCCTGGCTGCACCATGCCAAAACCGAAGCCATACAATACTGCCGCCAAAAGCAGCGCCCATTCCCCCGGCAGCCAGGCGAGCAGCAGCATCGCAAGCAAAATGAGCCCCGCACCTGGGAGAAAGACAGCCCGATGCCCTTTCCGGTCATACAGCTGGCCGGCGAACGTGCGCGTCACCATCAGGGCGAGCGCATAAAGCAAAAAATACAGCTGCAAACCGCCGACCCCTTTTTGCGCCGTATATAGCGGCAAAAACGAAGCAATGCCGCCGAACGTCACCGTTAAAAAGAAGAGAAGCACGGACGGAACGAGCGCCGTTTTTTCGTAAAGATCCCACTTGTTCGTCTCATAGCGCGGCCTTCCCTCCACTTTTTTATAGGTGATGGCCGCCGCAAACAATACGGAAGCAACGCCAAGCAGAGCGCAAATCAGAAACAAATGGCTAAACGGAATCATAGCGGCAAGCACAAGTCCAAGCGACGGACCGAAAGCGAGGGCGATGTTTCCTGACAATCCGTAATAACCCATTCCCTCCCCGCGGCGGCTGGCCGGAATGATGTCCGTCGCCACCGTTCCGGAAGCGGTTGTCGAAAACCCCCAGCCAATTCCTTGGACGACGCGCATCAAAAAGAGAAGAAGCATGCTGGTGATGACACTGTACGAACCGACCGAAACGACAAAAATGAGCAGCCCAAGCAAAAAGACAAACCGCCGTCCCCGCGTCTCAAGCGCATGGCCGGCAAACGGACGGACGAGAAGTGCGGAAAAAGTGAAAATCCCGACGACAAGGCCGATGAGCTGGTCGTTGCCGCCTAAGTGTTCGACAAACAGCGGCAGTGTCGGCAGCGTCATTTGAAATCCAAGAAAAATGAAAAAGTTGGCCAAGCAAATCAAAATAAAATTGCGCGTCCAAATTTTTTCTTTCTGTTCCGCAACAACTTGCCTTTGTTGCGCATTCATACCGATCCCCCTTGTACGATATATATTTCGTGTCCCTTAATATTTGTCAGTATAGCATAACTGTATGCTTTCGTTTAACAAAAATGTTTGTCCAGCACGTTTTTTGAAAAAAGCCGCGCAAAGGCGGCTTTTCTCCGGAGCGAGCCTATATATCGGCCGCCCCAAGCGGTGCGGCCGATCGAGTAAAAAAAGCCGCCAATCGGCGGCTTTTTACCATCCTTTCCGTTTCCGCAATGACACAATTTGCGCCGTATGATGCCTGCCATGTCATGCATACAGCGCGGTCAATACGTACAGCGGCATCGGCCGCAACGCTCCTTCCGGTTGGACTTGAAACGTTCCGATCGGGTAGCGAATCGGATCGACCGTCCCCGTGTTGATCATCTCCCTTCCGTATTCATTCCACACAGAAAGGCAAATTCCTTCTTATTCTTTCCAGATGTATACGCGCGCCTCGTACGGTTTCAGCTTAAAACGCGTCGCATTTTTATGCGGACGGACCGGGTAGTTCGAGAGCACCAAATCGCTTGACTGAAGGCGGAAGCCGTCATAGCGGTAAAGTGACGGGCGGTCCGACAAGTTGACGACTACAAGCGCGCGATCACGTCCGAGCGTTCTTGTGTACGCGTAAATGGATGGGTGGTTTTCCAAAAGCAGATCGTACGTTCCGTAAACAAACAGCTCATTCGCTTTCCGAAGCTGAATCATTTGTCGATAAAACGACCATACCGAGTTCGGGTCGCGCCGCTCGGCCTCGACATTGATCGTACGATAGTTTTCGTTCACCTTGATCCATGGCGTACCTGTCGTGAATCCAGCGTTTGGGGCATCAGACCATTGCATCGGGGTGCGCGAGTTGTCGCGCCCGGTTTGCCAAATGATCTTCATCACTTCCTCATGTGTCCGCCCCTTCGCCCGTTCGAGTTCATACAGGCGAAGAGCGGACACATCACGATAATCACGGATGTCATCGAACCGCACGTTCGTCATCCCGATCTCTTGCCCCTGATAAATGAACGGCGTCCCTTGCATGAAAAAGTAGAGCGCGCCGAGCGCCTTGGCGCTTTCCGCCCAATAGTCGCGGTCATTGCCCCACGTCGAAACGGAGCGGGGCAAATCGTGGTTTTCCAAAAACAACGCATTCCACCCGCGGTTTTCAAGCCCTTTTTGCCATTTCGTCAACGTCCGCTTTAGGCGGCGGACATCGATGGAACCATCCGCACTCCTTTCCCATAGCCCTAGATGCTCAAACTGAAAAATCATATTGAACACGCCGTTTTCTTCCCCGACCCATTGTTCGGCCTCATCAACCGTTACTCCGTTCGCCTCGCCGACCGTCATAATGTCATATCGCGCAAACGTTTGCTCTTTCAACTCTCTTAAATATTCCATAATGCCAGGCTGGTTCATATGCCCGGCAAACGACGGTACATACTTCAGCCCCTTCGGGTTTGGCAAATCGGGAAGACCCGGCTTTTTCTTAATGTGGGAGATCGCGTCGATACGAAAGCCGTCGATACCTTTATCCAGCCACCAGTTGACCATCTCATAAAGCGCCTGGCGCACCTCACTGTTTTCCCAGTTCAAGTCGGGCTGTTTGACATCAAAAATATGCAGATAATATTGACCCGTCCGCTCGTCATACTGCCACGCCGAGCCGCCGAAAATGCTTTCCCAGTTGTTCGGTTCGCGCCCGTCTTTGCCGTCACGCCAAATGTACCAGTCGCGCTTCGGATTGTCGCGCGATGACCGCGATTCGATAAACCACGGATGCTCATCACTCGTATGGTTGATGACCAAATCCAAAATGACTTTCAACCCGCGCCGATGGGCTTGGGCAAGCAATTCATCGAAGTCATCCATCGTTCCAAACTCATCCATAATGGCATAATAATCGCTGATGTCATATCCGTTATCGGCGTTCGGCGACCGGTAAATTGGACAAATCCAAACAATGTCGACTCCAAGCTCCACCAAATAATCCAGCTTTTCGATGATGCCGCGAAGATCGCCGATGCCGTCGCCGTTGGCATCCATAAAGCTGCGCGGATAAATTTGATAGGCGACGCCCTCTTTCCACCATGTTTTTTTCAAGGCTTCCTCCCCCTTTGTGCACACGTTTTCACTATCCACTGTACACTACATGACGGAAATATACAACTCTCTTTTTTCAAGACTAGCGAAAAAATGATTGATGAATATTTTTAGGCTGTTGTTTTCAATTGCCGCCCGTAAAACAACAGCCGTTTGAACGATTTCCCCTTTTTCGTTTAACGTCGTTTCGATGAAACAAAGCCCCCCAACACCTTGTCATCGCCAAATGACTCCCGCAACACATCCATATGGGCCATGCCGTTTAAGAGTGGCAAAATCATCGTTGTCTCACCGACGTACGGTTTAGCATCAGCGATGGCGCCCGCCAAATGATACGCCTTGTTTGAAAACACAACAAGATCGAACGGCTCCGTCCGTTCACCGGCCGCGATCAGTTTCGGCGCGAGCACTGCATCGCCGTGGACGCTGCGGATGACAAGCCCGCGTTCCTCAAGCTCCCGCTTTCTCCGCTCACGGACGAGAAATGTCACATCGACGCCTTTTTCGAGCAGGCGTCCGCCGAAATAGCCGCCAACCGCCCCCGCTCCCACGACAAGAACACGCATGTTATGTATCCCCCTTTTCCCACATGTTCATAGCCAAGCCTAGGCTGGAATGGACAGCGTTTCGATGCAGACGTTGAAAAAAGGAAGAAGGGGACCCCCCTCCATACCCATCAAGTTAAGAATTTTGGTCTTTGTGCATCGTCAAAAACATGGTATCCTTTCTAACGAACACTCCACGTTAGAAAGGATTTTTTTCATGGAAAAACAAATGAAAGCATGGATTCAAACCATTCGTCAACTCTTTTCTCCCGAAGAATTAACCCGTCTCGCACGGAAAACAGGCTTTATCCGGCGGCAGCGTTCGTTAACGGCGGAAGCCTTTCTGACTCTCTGTGCATGGGGAGATGGCTCACTGGCCAAACAGTCGCTTCAGCGGTTGTGTGCGGCCTTGACGCTCTGGCATGGCTGTTCCCTTTCAAGCGAAGGCTTGAATCAGCGTTTTACCGATCGGGCCGTGGCATTTTTGCGAGAAGTGTTTTTCCTTCTCCTCCTGCATCAACGTCCATTGCTTTTGTCAGCCATGGAGACCTATCGAACTTGTTTTACCCGCCTGCGGATTTTGGACTCAACCAGCTTTTTGGTTCCCGCTGACTATGGGGAAGACTATCGAGGTTCCGTTTCGTCGGGGGTGAAAATTCAGTTTGAATATGACTTGTTATCCGGCGCCTGCCTTCAGCTATGCGTTCAATCGGCCAATGACTCGGACGCTCGTTTTGCCTATCATGCCCAGCATACGATTTTACCGAATGACCTATGT
>NZ_LLKS01000049.1:0-5644 GCF_001414205.1 Geobacillus sp. Sah69
ATCAAGGGCTGCCAATGGGGTATGTGGTGACGGAAGCATCTTGCCACGATCGAATCGCAGCCGAAAGCGTGATGACCCAAATTCCCCACCCGTATAACTTTGGGGACAAAGGATTCATTAGCCGTGACTTGCAAAAAAGGCTGTACGAAGAATACCAAATGGCGCTTTGGACTCCGTCTCGAAAAAACCAGAAACATCGTGCGTCTGAGACATGGGAGCAGTGGATCCAACAAAAACGCAAAGTGATCGAGACGGTGTTCTCGGTTCTGGTTGACCACTATCGCATCACGGGGATCCGAGCCAATTCGATTATCGGATTTGAAGTGGCACTAGACGGTATATTGTTAGCTTATTCCCTGGTTACACTTGGGCTAGTTGAGCGCTAAAGCTCAACTAGCACCACGGGTTACAGGAAAGGTGCTCTTTTTTCTATACCCTTTGGATTTTATTGGATAATCAACACGCCTGTGTTCGCATTATATTGAGGGAGGATGAATGCAATGAAAAACAACGGTGGAGCCCGAGTAGTGGTCATCGGCGCCGGGTTTGTCGGCGCCAGTTATGTGTTTGCCTTAATGAATCAAGGGATTGCCGATGAGATCGTGCTCATCGATGCGAATGAAAGCAAGGCCATAGGCGATGCGATGGACTTCAACCATGGGAAAGTATTTGCGCCGAAGCCGGTTGACATTTGGCACGGCGATTACGATGATTGCCGCGATGCCGATTTGGTTGTCATTTGCGCCGGCGCCAACCAAAAACCGGGCGAGACGCGGCTTGATCTTGTGGACAAAAACATTGCCATTTTCCGCTCGATCGTTGAGTCGGTCATGGCATCCGGATTTCAAGGACTGTTTCTCGTCGCCACCAATCCGGTCGACATTTTAACGTACGCGACGTGGAAATTCAGCGGCCTGCCGCATGAGCGGGTGATCGGTTCGGGGACGATTTTAGATACGGCGCGGTTCCGCTTTTTGTTGGGCGAGTATTTCTCTGTCGCTCCGCAAAATGTTCATGCCTATATTATTGGGGAACACGGCGACACTGAACTCCCGGTCTGGAGCCAGGCTTATATCGGCGTCATGCCGATCCGCAAGCTGGTCGAGTCCAAAGGGGAAGAAGCGCAAAAAGATCTCGAGCGCATTTTTGTCAATGTGCGCGATGCCGCCTACCAAATTATTGAGAAAAAAGGAGCGACGTACTACGGGATTGCGATGGGGCTTGCCCGCGTGACGCGCGCCATTTTGCATAACGAAAACGCTATTTTGACCGTATCAGCCTACCTCGATGGCCTATATGGGGAGCGCGACGTCTACATCGGCGTGCCGGCTGTCATTAACCGCAATGGCATCCGCGAGGTGATCGAAATTGAATTGAATGATGACGAAAAAAATCGATTCCATCATAGCGCAGCTACATTAAAAAGCGTGCTAGCCCGTGCTTTTACGTGATGAGGCAACAAACGAAAAGTTGTGCCGACAGTCTTTCTCGTCCAAACAGGGGGATGTATGGCTCTGAGGGCGACACGCTGTTCCGATTGGGAAGGCGGCTTATTCCCGCATAATTGTCCGTTTCACGGTGTATATATGAACTACGGACAATTTGTGGAGGGAAGCGAATGGATTACGCATTCCTCGGAGTGGTGACCGCCGTGTTGCTCGGCAGCATCACTTCGCTTTGGACAGCGAGCGTACAAGCAACGCACCGCCTCTCCCTTGACAGTTTATGGGTGCTCGTTCAATGGTATGGGACGATGCTGCTAGGGTTTGCGATGATTTATATGATTTTGCAAGCCAACGGCCATCATGTATTTACTCCGTCACCAAGCAGTGCAGCAGGAAACCGCCTGTCTATGCTGGAAGACAGTCTATATTTAAGCGGCATGACCCTCCTGTCGGTCGGATACGGAGACGTCACCCCGGTCGGCATCGGGCGGTGGATCGCCATCGCCGAGGCGCTGCTTGGCTACATTATGCCTGCTGTTATCGTCACGCGCACGGTATTTGACTCGGATCGCCGTTGACAGTTGCAATTTTCCTCTGTCTTCGTTACGCTAAAAGAAGACATTAAGGAGACGGAGGGAACGCTATGACGATCGCCATTGGCCAGCCAGCTCCAGATTTCACCTTGCCGGCAAGCAACGGGAAAATGGTTTCGCTCTCAGACTTCCGCGGCCAGTATGTCGTCCTTTATTTTTATCCAAAGGATATGACGCCTGGATGCACGACAGAAGCGTGCGATTTTCGCGACCGTCACGAGCAATTCGCCGGACTGAACGCTGTCATTTTAGGGGTGAGCCCGGATCCGGTTGCACGGCATGAAACGTTTATCGAAAAGTACAAACTGCCGTTTTTGCTTCTTTCCGACGAGCGACATGAAGTGGCAGAAATGTACGGAGTGTGGAAGAAAAAGAAAAACTTCGGCAAAGAGTATATGGGGATCGAACGCTCCACGTTCATTATCGCCCCCGATGGGACGTTGGTTCAAGAATGGCGCGGGGTGAAAGTGAAGGGGCACGTCGATGAGGCGCTCGCGGAAGTCGCCCGATTGGCATCGTCTAGGTGAGTGTCCAATCAATCACAACGTTTTTGCGTACAATGCATAGTAACCTCCTCAAATGAAGGAAATGCGGCGGGTGGAAGTGATTCCCACCCCCTTTTTTTTTGTTAAAAAGATGGATGAGCCCATATATTAATGGTATCTATATTGACAAAAGGCATATACTCCTTGTAGACTAATTACAAATATTATAAAATGATAATTTTTTTTATCTTATACGGAGAGTGAGGTGCATGACGGTGTCTACCAACGAGCAGCTGAAGGAAGCGCTTGACATGTTGAAAAAGACGGGCATACGCATCACGCCGCAGCGTCATGCGATATTAGAGTATTTGATCACCTCGATGTCCCATCCGACAGCGGATGAAATATACAAAGCGCTGGAAGGGAAATTTCCGAATATGAGCGTAGCGACCGTCTACAATAATTTGCGCGTCTTCAAAGAAATCGGGCTTGTCAAAGAGCTGACATATGGCGATTCATCAAGCCGGTTTGACTTCGTCACTTCCAATCATTATCACGTCATCTGTGAAGAGTGCGGCAAAATTGTCGATTTCCACTATCCAGCGCTTGATGAAGTCGAGCAGCTTGCCGCTCACGTCACCGGCTTTAAGGTCGACCATCATCGCATGGAAGTGTACGGAGTCTGCCCTGACTGTCAAAAAAGCGGGGCGCCGGCGCATTCGGATTAAAAGGCTGATAGCACAAGGCGGCTATCAGTTTTTTCTTTTTTTGTTGTACTTTTCGTCAAACTCTTTTCCTTCCAGTTCGCGGTCTAACGTCAACGGTTCACGGCAAAACATGCATAAATCGACGCGTCCGAGCATTTTTGTCACTTTGCCGCACGACGGGCAAACGACTTGGACGGCTCTCGTCGAGAGTGTTCCGATCCAAAAATATACAATGCCACTGGCGACAAGAAACAACATCCCAAACAACATAAACAACGTCATGATGACCGGGGACGTACGAAAAAACAGCCCCAGATACATGACAATGACACCGATAAAAATCAAGCTTAAGGCGAAAGTGCGAATTTTGTTGATTTTGCTCGAATATTTGATGCTCATCACAGTCCCTCCTACATAGACCACTATACCATAAAACGGGGTCCCATCGCGAAGAAGAAATCAACAAAATCGACGTTTTAAAGAAAGGAATTCCTCGTTTTTTGTCGAATAACGAATGACGCAACAAACGACAGCTTCATGGATGCAAGCATTCTGGTCTTTCTGAAATGAAACAGGCGTTGACAGCATTGTTTGAACATCTGCACAAACGCAATGTGATGATTGATGACGGTGGAAGGGAGGAAAAAACGTTGCAGAAAAAACAGCCGTCTCAAAATAGGAACGTATGGTTGTCTGTCAATCGATATGTGGGGATATCTGAGGGATTTGTCCGCCCGGATATCGCGGCCGGTTTTCTGCAACGGACGCGAGGTATGAAAGAATTGCTGCATCCCATCTGTCACGAATGGGCAAACCGCTGCAACACGCACGGAATTTTAATGATTGAAAAAACGGCTTTCCATGCAGCAACAACGGATACGTTTGATGTCGTGCTGCTCGTCATTGTCGACCCGCAAAGCGAGCCTATGCTTCTCAGACAGTATTCACTAAACGAGAAAAAGGCGGTGCTTTATGCAGTCAGTGAACGGCAGTTAAATGAATGGCTTGTTCTCGGGTCACATCGAAAGGCGGTCGACTGGGTGTTCAACGGAACAGTCGTGTTTGACCGAAACGGCTATGTTCAGCAGTTGCGCCAGCGCCTTGAGCAATTCCCGCCTAAAGAACGGCGATTGAAAATGGGACTCGAGTTTGCCAAACTGATCCGCCATTATACAGATGGCAAGGCGCTGTTTGCCGCCAAGCATTGGCTCGACTCATACAACCATATGGTGCAAGCCCTCCATCATTTGGCGCGATTGACCGTAATCGAGCACGGACTTTACCCGGAAGTGACCGTATGGAATCAAGTCAAGCGAATGGATGGAAGGATTTATAAACTGTATGAAGAACTCGTTGGAAGTGAAGAACCGCTTCCGAAACGGCTGGAACTTTTGTTGCTGGCCAGTGAATTTTTGATTCATTCTTACGTAGAATCAGGTTCCTCTCATTTATGCGAAGCGCTGAAAGAAAAAAATGGTGCTTGGAGCATTGAGGAAATGACCGGTCATCCGCAGTTTGCGCCTTACTCGGTTGATCTTGTTATCATGCTTGAGTATCTTGTCGAAAGGAAAGTGCTAACCGTCGTGGAAATGCCGACAAAAGGAAATACAATGCTCGAACGGTATTACACGTTGTAAAAAAAGAATTTTGACGGTCCCCTTCTGCTGATCCCCAAAAATGGAAGGGAGCCGGTGAGAGGATGGATGCTATTAGGAATTTCATTGTGTTTATACAAATGTCAGTTGCCAAGATCATTGAAGGAAGGAGGCAACCCGGCCGAAAAAAGCTCTTGACTTCCTTGTCGAACGATGATATATTTTAAATCGCTGTCGCTCCGGGAAAATGTTGCGGAGCGGTATGAATAAAAGGCTGTTGACAACAAACAATAAAAATGCTATGATGTAAGGGTCGCTTTAGGAAGCGGAAAACACATTTGCGTTTGAGGGAGTCCAGAGGAGTTGGATTCCTCGGCGCAAGATTGCAACGAAGTAAGTTCAAGAAGAGGTCTCGTTCCTTGAAAACTGAACGAAACGAAGCGCGACGAAAAGCGGAGGTCCGCGGGTCACCGCGACGGGCAAATGTTCTTCGCCTGCAAGGGTGCTTGCACCCGGAAGGCGAAGGTTATTTGACCCCGAGCGGCGGCGGACCGAAGCTGGACAATACGAAAAGCGGAGGTCCGCATGGGCCGAAGCAAAAGCCAATCAACTTTCTTTGGAGAGTTTGATCCTGGCTCAGGACGAACGCTGGCGGCGTGCCTAATACATGCAAGTCGAGCGGACCGGATTGGGGCTTGCCTTGATTCGGTCAGCGGCGGACGGGTGAGTAACACGTGGGCAACCTGCCCGCAAGACCGGGATAACTCCGGGAAACCGGAGCTAATACCGGATAACACCGAAGACCGCATGGTCTTCGGT
>NZ_LLKS01000050.1:0-20149 GCF_001414205.1 Geobacillus sp. Sah69
GGTAAGAAGAGGGAGCCTGGCAGCGAGGGCAGGTCAACGAATCCGGAACACGGTGTTTCGCATTCGCGCGGCGCTGGATGGGCCGTAAAGGACGTCCGTGCTGGGCTTCATAGTCTGCCAACAGCTTCCGGTAATCAAGGGTTTCCGGCACATCGATGATCGGAAGGTCATCGACCTGAAGTTTCCGGTACGGCTTTTGGATGGGTTCGTCCAAGTCCTCGAGATTCAAGGATTTTCCCACGATCACACCCATCAAATACACAATGATTTGATATTGGGTCTTGATTATTTCGAGCAAATAGGCTAATAATTGAGGTAACAAAGCTTGTCACTCCTTTGTTTTGGCTGTTGGGTGTCGTTACCTCAATGATGGCCGAAAACAACGGGGGTGGCAAGCTTTTTTTCGTTCAACCGTTGAAACTCAAGGGAAAACCGTGAGTGTGGAGGATACACTTTTGACAATACCATAAACAAGTGAGGAGGGGGAGCCATGAACATCATCATTACCAAAAAAGCGTTTGATTGGTACAAGCAGGAGCTCGGGCTGAAGCCGGGCGATGCGATCCGCTTTTTCGCCCGCTACGGGGGATTCAGCACCGTGCAAAAAGGGTTTTCGCTTGGCATGGAGAAAGACGAGCCGGCAGGAGAGCCAGCGGCGCAGACAACGGTTGACGGCGTGACGTTTTTTGTCGAAGACAGCGACCAATGGTATTTTGACGGCCGCGATTTGACGGTTGATTTGGACGAAAAAAGCGGCGAACCGGTGTTTTTGCTTCATTAACCAGCGAAAAAAGCTAGCCGTGACGCTAGCTTTTTCGAATAATGGCGATCGTGCAGCGGGAGATGCAGACGAGCTCCCCTTGTTCGTCCGTAATGCGCACATCCCAAACCATCGTCGTCCGGCCGCGGTGCAACACCGTCCCTGTCGCCGTCACCGTCCCGCGGCGAACGGCGCGGACGTGATTGGCGTTGATTTCCAATCCAACGACGTTTTCCGTGTTGGGGTCCACAAGCGCGTACGCGCCGATGCTGGCGACCGTCTCGGCCAAGGCAACCGACGCTCCGCCGTGCAACAGCCCGGCCGGCTGATGCGTGCGATGGTCGACCGGCATCGTCGCCACGACGCGCCCTTCGCCAAGCTCGATGATATCGATGCCGAGCGTCTCGATTAACGTATGTTTCGCCATTTCTTTTACAACAGCCAAATCGATCATGACTCCTTCTTCCCCCGTTTCGTGAATCGTTCCAGCTCATGAAGCCGGCCTTCTTGCCGCAAAATGCGCACCTGCGTCTCCCCAAGCAAATCGAAATGCGGAAACTCACCGCGCCGGTCGATCCACTCTTCCTTCAGCCCGTATTGCCTCCCCCAGGCGGCAAGTTTTTCGACATCGGCGCAGCCGACTTTCGTCACCGTCGTGCAGTGCGGAAACCGTTCATCATGCCAATAATGGGTCAAAAAGGCGATTTCGCCGCGCTTCACTTTTTCTTTCCATGCCGCGAGCTCGTGGCGGCGAATGCCAAACGCCATCGCACCGCTCCCCTTTATCGTTTCGCCCGCTCATACGCTTCATGCCACTCGGGAAAATATTTGCGGATGACGATCGGCCGAAACGTATCGCGCTTGACGCAAACGTGCTGCGATTTGCCGGTCACGGCCACCTCGCCGTCCGGGGCAACAATTTCGTAGCCGTATGTGACGCGGATGCCGTCGTAAGCGTCAATCCATGTGCGGACGGTCGCCGTTTCCCCATAACGAAGCGGCTTTTTATACGACACTTGCAAATCGACAACAGGCGAAATGATGCCTTCTTTCTCCATGTCGGCATAATGAAAGCCAAGCTGTTTGATCAATTCCGTACGCCCGACTTCCATCCAAACTAAATAGTTCGCGTGGTAGACGATGCCCATTTGGTCTGTTTCCGCATAACGCACTTCAATTTGTTTTTCTGCCACTTTCATGTTCGTTCTCCCTCCATTTTTTGCCGGGCTTCTCCTTTATGTTACCATTTGTCCGTCCGGCCGCTCAAGCGGCAACCCAAAAAACAAAGCCGCCCGCATCGGGGCAGCTTTGTCATAATTGGTAGCCGTGCTCCCGTGCAGCGGCTTCGTCTTTAATTTCCGCGCGCATGGCCGCGATCGCTTCTTCGCGGCGGCGGTTTTTCTCGCGAATTTTCTCCCGCTCTTCCGAGGAAGAAAACTGCATCGTTTCTTCGGCTTTTTCAATATTTTCAATGGTGTTTTGCACCATCTCTTGCAGCTTCTCAGCATTGTCGCTGCGGTCATCCGGTTTCGGACGCGGCATATAGGCTTCCTCCTTTACAATATTTTCCAGCTACTCACCCTTCGTTTGGATGACTTGAGCATGCTGGCCGGATTGATCTTGCATTTGTTTGCCTTTGTTTCCTCCAGCGGCGCGAGGCTGTGTTCCGATATGGTTGGGAACAAAATGTTTGTGGCTTCCTTTCGGATTGCTCATTGTCTTCGCCTCCTCGCCATCTAGTCTGTCCGCCCGGAGGACCGCTATGCATGGGTCATTCTGCTTTCTTGAGCATCCGCTCTTCCAGCTTTTTCTCGATTTTCTCGAGCGCTTCCCGATCGCTCAACAATTGCCGTTTGTTCTCGCTGATCAGTTCTTGGAGAGTCATTTTGCGGGATCGTCTCATCGCTATCAACCTCCCCTCATTTATATTGTAATCTTATTCATGCCCAAAAAAGATAAAAATTATGACAACTTTTCAAAAAATAATGAACCATGAAAAAAAGCGCCTTCCGTCAAAACTGTTCGGTCAACGAAAGAGCGCTGTCTTCTTTTCGAGTTGCGCGGCGGTCACCGGGCCGATGATTTTTTGCCGGATGACGCCGTTTGGGTCGATGATATACGTCGTCGGAATCGTCTGGATTCGGTATCGGTGAAGCGCCTCGCCGCGCACATCCAAGGCGACGGGCAACGTCAGTTTTTTGTCTTTCGCAAATCGCTCCGCATTATCGAGCGTATCTTGCGTCGTCAAATGGACGGCAAGCAACATGACTTCGCGGCCGTGCTGCTTGTAAAACGCCTCAAGCTCCGGCATTTCCTTTTTGCACGGCGGACACCACGACGTCCAAAAGTTGAGGACAACCGCTTTGCCGCGCAAATCAGACAGCCGGACGGCTTTGCCGCCAAGCGTCGGCAGCGTCAAATCAGGGGCCGTCTGGCCGATGCCCGGGCCACTTTCTATTTCGTCTGTTTCCTGTTCGTTCCCGGCAGCCATCGCATTCCAAAGACCATAGCCGGCAACGGCCAAAAACAATAGGACGACGAACCATTTCCGCACGCATTTCCCTCCCTGCCGGCCGGCGCCCTTTCTTCCATCCAGCGCCCTCCGCCGCTCTGCCCATCATTATAGCACATACGTTTGTGTTTGCCAACGTTGACGTCTAAGGACGAAAAAACGAGGGACGAGCCCTCGTCATTAACGGATGTTTTTATGGTCGTTTTTCAGTTTCTCGGCTTCCACCTCGGCGTACGAAGCAAACTCGCTCGTCCATTCATTGAAGCCGTTTTTCTTTTTGGCGTTGTTGTTTCGTTGGGCATTGGCATTGCCAAGTTTGGTCCGGCCCATGCACTCGCCTCCTTTTTGTTTCAACGGTTCACACATAGTATGCGCTGCCGGAGAAAAACGATGCGCGAAACAATTTCGAAACTAGGCGTCCGAGGACGGGTGGTCCGTTTCAACCGGATGATCGGGATAGGAAATCCAGTCGCTGAAGCTGCCGACGTACAGCCGAACGTTGTGATAACCAGCTTCGTGGAGCGCCAACACGTTCGGGCAGGCGGTGACGCCGGAACCACAGTAAACGATCAACGGCTGCCCACGGTCAAAATCGGCAAACCGAGCCGCCTGCTCGACAGCGCTTTTCCAGTAGCCTCCTTCCGTCACCCCGTCTTTCCAAAATCGGTGCACCGCCCCGGGAATGCGGCCGGCCCGGCGGTCGATCGGCTCCTCCAACCCGGCATACCGCTTCCACTCGCGGGAATCAATGAGCATCGCTGCACGGTCGCGAACGGCGGCTCGCACATCCTCGACCGTTGCGAGCCATGATCGGTCCGGACGCGGCTGAAACCGCCGCGGCGGCACAGCTGAAATGGCGCACGTCACCGGATTTCCTTTTCGTTCCCATTCGCTGTAGTTGCCATCCAACACGTATGCGCGCGCATGGCCGAAATACCGGAGCAGCCACCAACAGCGCGCGGCCATGGCCCCGTTTTGGTCATCGTAGGCGATGACCGTCGTCGTGTCGTCAATGCCGGCCCGGCTAAACACATCCGCCGCTTGGGCGGCTGATGGAAGCGGATGGCGGCCTCCGTGCTCTCCGACCGGGCCCGACAAGTCGCGCTCTAAGTCCATATACACCGCTCCGGGAATATGGTCTTCCCGGTAAAGAGACGCCCCTTTAGCCGGATCGCCAAGCCAAAACCGGCAATCAACAATGCGGATGGTTTCATCGGACAAATGCGCCAACAGCCATTCGTAGGAAACGAGAGACGCCATTGTTTCTCCCCCCTCTTTCGTTTTCATCAGCCCGGCCTGCTTACAGGCCGGCAGCCGGGCAGCCAATGCCAACGCTTTGGCTGTGTGCGTTACTTCTCTTCAAGCCGGCGCACGTAGTCGCGCACCATCTCTGGCGTTACATAGCGGCGCGCCGGCACGAGGCCGCCGGCGGCCAGCTCGTTCATTTGTTTCGTCACTTCATTGATCGCCTCGACCGTAAACGGCTCACCGCGGCGGCACCGTTCAACCGCCTCATCGATGCGCCGCTCGCGCTCGAGCTCAAGGGCGGCAAACCGCTTTAAGATGGCGTGCTGTTTGTTGATATGGGCGGTGATGGCGTGATGTACTTCGCTCAATGGGATTCTTCCTTTCCTTCTTCTTTTTCCATCAAACGCCGGACGTTCGGTTTTGGCGTCCAGCAGTTGAACCGATAGTTTGGCTTCGTCTCATAGCCGAGCCGGCGGCAATACGTGTACAGCCCGTCGGCTCGCTTTTCTATACGGTAGTGGATGCATGTAGCGCAAGCGTGAAACCGGTTCATCAACGCGCCTCCCCGACGCGGCCCGAAAGAAGGCCGCGAAGCGCCGCTTCGATGCGGGCGAGCGCCTCATGATCCGCCGCTTCGGCGAGCGCGGCAAGCAAGCCCTCCATATAGCTGTCGACTTGTTCCGCGAGAGCGGCCGAAAGTGCGGCGACGGCAGCCTTGTATTGTTCTGCGTACGTCGCCACAAGCCGCTCTTTTTGCTCAGCCAAATAGGCGTCGATCGGCTCGACAAGCGCCGCCTCAATTTCCTCTTTCATCCGCCGCTTTTCGTCGCGCTCAAAAAACGATTTGGCGTTTTTATACAGCGAAAGCGCCTTGGTAAACCGCACCCGGTCTACATCCCCAAGGGCGTTGGCAAACTCCGGCGCCGAAAAGGCAAACGGCTCAGGCGGCGTGAGCGCGAGCGCATCATCGAAACGACGAAGCTCATGGAATAGGCGCGAGAACTGCTCGGCCAGCTGTTTGTGCAAAAACGACTCAACACGCAAGCTCGTCGCCCGCAGCTCTTGGGCCAAATCAAAGCCAACCGATGCGAGCAACTCGTCGAGGCAACGCTCGAGCGCCCGACGCGCCGGGCCTTGGTCGTCGCGGAGCACCGCCGGGTTGAACGCCTCCTTAAACACATCGTTGAGGCGGAAAAAGACGCGCTGCTTGACGTAATAGAGCAATTCGTCGACTTCCTGGCGAAGCGCCTGCCGGCCGTAGGCATCATCAATGCCAGCAAGCACGGCGTGCATCTTCGTTTTCACCGCCTCAAGCGCCTGCCGTTTCTCCGCTTTTTCCGCTTCGCTTTGCCCTGCGGCGCGCGCGAATTCCTCTGCCGCCCGCCGCGCCCGCTCAAGCTCGGCATATGCGCTCTCGCCGGCGACTTCCGCCAGTTCTTCCGTTAAGAAGCGGAAGAAGTCGGTTTCAAAGGCAGACAAGCCGGAGTCCGCCAAGACGCCGCGCGGACCGGGCTCGGCCCCCGTTTTTTCCGCCAGCGCCAAGCGGCTTGAGAGCGCATAAAGGCGTGGGAAGCGGATGCCGAAGCGGGCGAGCTCTCCGTTCATATAGGAAATGACAGCCTCAAGCTCCTCTTTCGACTGGGCCAAATCAGCCGCATTGATGATGAAAAACATTTTATCAAGCGAAAACGCATCTTTGACGCGCCCGAGCTGCAGCAAAAACTCCCGGTCTGCCTTCGAGAACGCGTGGTTGTAATACGTGACAAACAGCAGCGCATCGGCGTGCTTCATATAATGGAACGCCACCCCGGTATGGCGGGCGTTTAATGAATCGACGCCCGGCGTATCGACAAGCGTCACCCCTTGGCGGGTGAGCGGGCAATCGGCATACAACACGACTTCATCAAGGAAACACGACACCGCCTCATCGGCGACATATGCCTCAAGCTCCGCAAATCCGATCGACAGCCTCGTCCCGAACCGGTTTTTCATCCGCTCATATCCGGCGGCGGCAGCCGCCAAAAAGGCGAGATGCGGCTTTTGCGCCGGACGCTCAGCCCCGGATTCGGCAAGGCGGGCGCAATGGCGGAGCGCTTCATCCCACGACTTCGCCTCGCAGCCGAACTGGCGAAGCGAGGCTTGCACATTAGCCCATATTTGCGCCTCGTCCTTCACTTTGACAACCGCCGTTCCGTGCGGATGCTCCCGGTCGGGCGGAGCGATTTTGCTGATGGCGGCCGTCGTCGGGTTGGGCGACGATGGCAGAAGTGGGGCGCCGAGCAAGGCGTTGGCCAGCGACGATTTTCCGGCGCTGAAGGCGCCGAACAACGCGACCGTAAAGGCCCGCTCGCGAAGCCGGCGCGCCTTGTCACGCAACGGGCCGACGAACCGGCGCAACAAATCGGTCCGCTCGAGCCAGGCGGCCGCCTCCTTGAGCCGATCAGCCGCCTCATCGCTCCGTTGCTTTCCACTCGCCGCCAAAGCGCGCCGCCCGTCCGCGCTCTCTTCTGCCGCTCCTTCCACCGCTTCCCGACTGAGCGCTTGCTCTTGGGCGGCGGGATGATTCACAGCCGGTTCCGTTGTTGCTGGCCGCTCTGCCGCTTGCGCATGGCGCACTTTCTGGAAATGAGGCGGCGCCATCAGCGCAGCGAGGCGCTCTTCATCGAGCACAACCTCATCGCCCGAAGCGGCAATCAACCGCTCGAGCGCGCGTTGGCGCTCCTCCTCTTCCGCTTTCAAGCCGGCAAGGCGGGCGATGAGCTCCGCTTTTTCGCGTGCTGCCGAAAGCCGGCCTTCTAGCGCTTTCGCTTGAGCAGCCGCCCGCTCGGCAATTTGCGCCGCGAGCCCGGCAAACAAGGCGAGCGCCGCGTCGCGGTATCGTTTTTTCAGCGCCATCGCCACCTCATCCGTATAGTTTAATAGCGCCGCACCGCTTGCTTCCGCCCCCTGCTTGACAAGGCTTGAAAGCAGCGTCTGATCCCAATCCGCCGTCCATTGCTGGCACTGGCCGAGCCAGGCGCCGTCGGCGTGCCACTCGTTCCCGAACCGGAGAAGAAGCTGGCGGACATGCCACTCGATTTGCGCCGCCGCCTGCGCTTTGACGCTTTCGTAAAACGCCTCAAGCCGCCGCTCGCGTTCTTGCTCCGTTTTGGTCTTTGCAAACAGCAGGCCCACTTTGAAATTCGGCTGCATCGCCTGCAAGTACGCTTCCGCCCGCTCCCTCGTCTCAAACGGCATTAAATAGGCATTTTGCAGCACGCGGTCAAGCTCAGCGCGAAACGCTTCCTCCGCCCGCACCCGCGCCGTTTGCCAATCAGCAAGCTCAGCTTCCAAGCGCCCGAGCTCCTGCATGGCCTCGGCTTCACTGCCAGCCCCGCCAAGCGCCTCGAGGCGCGCTTTAAACTCCTGCTCAAGCAGCTCATGCCGCGCACGAAGCTGTTCAAGATGGCGGGTGGCAATCCGCCTCAATCCCGCTTCTGCGCCGCGAAGAAGCCATTCGTCTTCGTCAGCAACCAAGCGGCGCAAACAAGCCGTCAACTCCTGCCACTCATTCTCTGGATGGGCCGGGTCTTTTAATGATAGGAAAAACAAGCGGGCCGCTTCGACCCCCCAACGCCGGAACGCCTCGGCCGCCGAAGCGCGAAACGCCGCAAACGGCAGTTCGTCCTCGCGATGTTTGTCGATTTGGTTCACCACTAAATACACGATTTTTCCTTCATCTGTTAATTGTTTCGTAAATTGAAAGTTTAGCTCCGCCTGTACATGGTTGTAATCCATGACATAAAAGACGACGTCCGCCAAATGAAGCGCCGACTCGGTGGCCAGCCGGTGGGCGTCATCGGTCGAATCGATGCCCGGCGTGTCCAAGATGGCCACTCCCGGGGGGATGGCGCCCGTTTCGCGGCTGATTTCGATCCACTCAATCGTCTCCCCGTCCCGGCATTGGGCGCGGATCAGCTCCGGATCGTACGGCGGCTCATATTCAACCGGCGGATCATCATGATAAAAGACGCGCACGCAATCCAGACCGGCTTTCACTTTCACAAGATTGGCACTCGTCGGAATCGGACTCGACGGCAGCAGCGGCTCGCCGAGCAACGCGTTGATCAAACTTGATTTTCCGGCGGAAAAATGGCCGCAAAAGGCGATGACCAGCTCGCCGGCTGCCGTTTTTTCGATCAGCTGCTTCACTTTATCGGCATTTTCGTTGTCGCCGGCTTGCTGAAGCCGGTCGTGCATATTTGTCATTTTCGCCAGCCACGGCCGCAATGGCGGCCGCTCGATCACAATATTCCCATGACCAAAACCCCTTTGTTTCCGTCAATGTCATTTACATTCATTTTACTGTATTTCGCCCCGTTTCCCAATAGGAGAACAAAAAAATCCCGCCGGTTCGTTCAGCGGGATGAATGTTTTTCCCCGGCCCGCAGCCGGCGAGCCATTGGCGTCAATGGGACCGTTTCACAGCCGGCTGTCTTTGTTTTGCTTGCGCACTGCCGGAAACGCACGCCCGTTCTCCCCGCAGCGGCGGCACGAAGCGCGGCCGCAGCCTCAGGAACAGCTGATGGATTTCTATGAAAGCGATCAATACGATTATGAAATTTTTTGTTCCTGCAACGGCAGTGCAGCCGATTTTCTCGCCTTGCCGAAATGGAAGACGGCATTTAAAAGGATGGCGGTGAGGCCGCCGGCAACGATGCCGCTGTCCGTCAAAATGCGCAGGCCCGCCGGAAGCTCAGCAAACAAGTTCGGCACCGCCGTCACCCCAAGCCCTATGCCGACCGAGCAAGCAATGATCAGCAAGTTTTCTTGCACAGCCAAATCGACTTGGCTTAACATTTTCACGCCGTAGGCGATGACCGTGCCAAACATGGCGAGCATGGCCCCGCCTAAAACCGGCACCGGGATGATTGTCGCCACGGCGGCGATTTTCGGCACAAATCCAAGCAGGACAAGAAATGCCGCGGCAGCGTAAATGACATTGCGCGTTTTCACGCCCGATAGCTGAACAAGTCCGACGTTTTGCGAATACGTCGTATACGGAAATGCGTTCAACAGCCCGCCGATGATGATGGCCAATCCTTCAGCGCGGTAGCCGCCCGCCAAATCGTTATCGGTTAGCCAGCGGCGGCAAATGTCCGACAAAGCAAAGTAAACGCCGGTCGATTCGACAAGGCTGACGATCGCGACGAGCACCATGGTGAAAACAGCAGACCCATGAAACGTCGGGGCGCCAAAGTAAAACAACGTCGGCCAGTGAAGCCATGACGCTTCCGCAACCGGCGTCCAGTCCACTTTTCCCATCATGGCCGCGGCAAACGTTCCGGCTGCCATGCCAAGCAAAACAGAGATCGAGCGGATGAATCCTGTAAAACAACGATACAGCAAGATAATCAGCGCCAGGACGCCAAATGACAGCGCCAAGTTGGCCGGATCGCCGAAGTCTTTTGCCCCTTGCCCGCCGGCCATGTTGTTCACCGCCGCTGGGATGAGCGTCAAGCCAATAATGGTCACGACCGAGCCGGTGACAACTGGCGGAAACAACGTCCGCAACTTGCCGAAATACGGACTGATGAGCACCACAACCGCTCCGGCGCAAAGGATCGCCCCATACACTGCCGGCATCCCGTACTGTCCGCCAATAGCGATCATCGTCCCGACTGCCGTAAATGTGCAGCCAAGCATAACCGGCAAGCCGATGCCAAACCACTTGTTTTTCCACGCTTGCAAAAACGTCGCAATGCCGCACGTCAATAAGTCAATGGCCACTAAATACGTCAGCTGTTCGCTCGTCAAATGCAACGCCCCGCCGACGATAAGCGGAACGACGATCGCCCCGGCGTACATCGCCAATACGTGTTGGATGCCGAGTGATCCAACTTGCCACCATTTCATCTTCATTGACTCATCACCTCGTCAGCAAATTGAATGACACCACCATCAAGCGACGCGATGCAGGCGAGCGATACGACGCGGAAGCCGCGCGCACGAAGCAATCGCCCGCCGTCTTGAAACGCCTTTTCAATGACGATGCCGATGCCGGCGACAACCGCGCCGGCTTGTTGGACAATCTCCGTCATTCCAAGCGCTGCCTGGCCGTTGGCTAAAAAGTCATCGATAATGAGCACCCGGTCACCGCTGTTAAGCAACGAACGGGAAACAACGATCTCGTTCGTCTCCTGCTTCGTAAACGAATATACTTCCGCGCGGTATACATCGTCGGCCATCGTCACTGGCCGCCGCTTGCGGGCAACGACAAGCGGGATGCCAAGTTCATACGCGGCCATGATGGCCGGGCTGATGCCCGATGACTCAAGCGTCAACACTTTCGTCGGCCGCTCGCCGCAAAACCGGCCGGCAAACGCTTCACCGATCCGCTTCATCAGCTGTGGGTCGACCTGATGGTTCAAAAAGCGATCGACTTTCAGCACCCCGCCGGCCAGCACCTCTCCTTCAGCGGCAATTTTTTCGAGCAATTCGCGCATGCCAATCCCCTCCAAAATAAAAAAGCTTAAAAAACACCGGCCTCACTCATTCCATGAGTCAGGCAATGTCTTTTAAGCCAAGGCAAAAGGAAGGCGCAAGACGGCCATGGCCGCCCCCCTTGACATTACCACTCATAGTCAGCCGATTTACGGTCGGCTGGTAGAGACTCGCAAGCCGTATTCTTGCGATTATATGAGTGAGTCAGCGTGATTCAGTTACTAGCAGTATACCATGGAAAGCGGCGGATGAGAAGCGGTTTTTTAATAAAAAAAACGAACATTAAATAAAAAAATAATTAATCATTCGTTTTTACTCTCCTTTGCCGTCAGCTATCTTCGTTCCGGTTCTGTCCGGGACAAAACCGTTGCCGCTGTCCCTCATCAGACGGATCCGCCGCCTTTTTCCTTCCCGCCCTTTTCCTACATTGTTCACCATCGTCACCATTTGTTCAAACTTCTTGTGTTGTTTTTGTGAGAAAAGTCACTGTTGCGGCCGTTTTGTACGGTTATGATAGTGTCAAAGCAGGGAAACTCGCGCTTGGAGCACCTGCCTGTCAACGTTATGGGGGATGAATCCAAAACGCACGAGGAGGGATGAAAGGATGGCCAAACCAGAGCGGACAAAACCGACGGCAATGGCCCGGCAAACAAAAAAGGAAAAAGAGCCGGCGCTCAGCGGCACGCTGTCGTCCGTGTTTTTGCTCGGCTTTTTCATCATTTTCGCCTGGGTCAGCGTCTACTTTTTATTTTTACACCGCCTG
Source organism: Geobacillus sp. Sah69 (assembly GCF_001414205.1). Taxonomy (NCBI): domain Bacteria; kingdom Bacillati; phylum Bacillota; class Bacilli; order Caryophanales; family Anoxybacillaceae; genus Geobacillus; species Geobacillus sp. Sah69. Next base: position 11,767 of record NZ_LLKS01000050.1, read on the forward strand.
TAAGCGGCAAGGGAGGGACTTGAGATGCACATTCATAAGTATGAAAAAATTTGGCTGACGTTCGGCATCGGTTGTTTGATCGTCTTTTTGACGGTCGTCGGCGTGAGCGCTTTCGCCGCCGGACAGCAGCCGCCAAGCTGTCTGACGACGATCGATCCGGAAAAAGTGGACACCACCCCGCCGTTTGATCATCCGGGGCTTGTGAAAAAAGGAGATGACGAATACGAACTGAACATCGTCGTGGCCGCGTTTTCCTTTACGCCAAATGCCATTGAAATTCCAAAAGGAGCGAAAGTGACGATCAACGTCACCTCAAAAGATGTCATTCACGGGTTTGAAATTCCCGGAACGAACATCAATATGATGGTCGAACCCGGCTATGTCAACAGCTTGACAACGACGTTTGACAAACCGGGCGAGTATACGATTCTTTGCAATGAATATTGCGGCGCCGGCCACCATATGATGACGGCGCGCATTAAGGTGGTGGAGTGAGATGGTGAACTCGTTGGAAAAAGTCGATCGCCGCGACGCCAAACTGGCGCTGGCACATTTGTTTGTCGCCTTTACCGCCCTGGCGCTCGGGGGATTCGCCGGTTTGTTGCAAACACTCGTCCGTTCCGGCAAGTTTGAGCTGCCGGCTGGGATCAGCTATTACACGATTTTGACGACGCACGGCGTCTTGCTTGGGCTTGTGCTGACGACGTTTTTCATTATCGGCTTTCAGTTCGCTGCGGTCAGCCGCACGACCGGAGCGCTCTCGGACGGTTCGCGCCGGCTCGGCTGGATCGGTTTTTGGATGATGACGGCAGGGACGGCCTGCACAGCCTTCTTCATCCTAACCGGCCAAGCATCTGTCTTATATACGTTTTACGCGCCGCTTCAGGCGCACGCTGGCTTTTACATCGGCTTGGCGCTCGTCGTCGTCGGCAGCTGGGTGAGCGGGTTTGGAATGTTTGCCCATTACGCGCGCTGGCGGAAGGCGCACCGCGGCCAGGCGAGCCCACTGTTGGCGTTTATGTCTGTCACGAATATGGTATTATGGCTCATCTGCACGCTTGGCGTAGCCGCCACCGTCGTCTTTCAGCTCATTCCGTGGTCGCTTGGGCTCACGGATCGGGTGAACGTGCTCTTGAGCCGGACGCTGTTTTGGTATTTCGGGCATCCGCTCGTCTACTTCTGGCTATTGCCGGCGTATATGGTTTGGTACGCTGTCATCCCGAAAGTGATCGGCGGCAAAATGTTCTCCGATTCGCTCGCGCGGCTGGCGTTTATCTTGTTTTTACTGTTTTCGATTCCAGTCGGCTTTCACCATCAATTGCTGGAGCCAGGGATTTCGCCGTTTTGGAAGTACGTGCAAGTCGTCTTGACGTTTATGGTCATCATTCCGTCGCTCATGACCGCGTTTGCCATGTTTGCGACGTTTGAATCGTACGGCCGCTCGCAGGGGGCAACCGGCCTGTTCGGCTGGTGGCGGAAATTGCCGTGGGGCGACGCCCGCTTTTTCGCGCCGTTTGTCGGGATGCTGTTTTTCATTCCGGCCGGCACGGGTGGAATCATCAATGCTTCGCACCAGCTCAACCAAGTCGTTCATAACACGATTTGGGTGACCGGCCACTTCCATTTGACCGTTGCCACGACGGTTGTGTTAACGTTTTTTGGCGCATCGTATTGGCTCATCCCGCATTTGACCGGCCGGGTGATGACGAAAGCGATGAACCGGCTTGCCATCATCCAAACGATCGTATGGGCGGTCGGGATGACATTTATGTCCGGCTCGATGCACTTTGCCGGCTTGCTCGGGGCGCCACGGCGCTCAGCGTTCTCCACATACGGCAACTCGCCGCAAGCGCTTGAATGGATTCCGTACCAAATCGCCCAGGCGGTCGGCGGCACCATTTTGTTCATCGGCATCATTTTGATTCTTGTCATCGTCATTAACCTAGCGTTTTTCGCTCCGAAAGGCGAAACCGAATTCCCGGTCGCCGAAGCGGCCGCCCCGCAGGAACGGGCGGCGTTGGCGCTCGAAAACTGGAAGCTGTGGATCGGCCTCGTTGTGGCGCTCATTGTCATCGCCTATACGGTGCCGCTCATTGACATCATTCAAAATGCTCCGCCAGGGTCGAAAGGATACAAATTATGGTAAGCAAATCCCCCTCTTCCAAACCGGAGAGGGGGATTTGCTTTATAGACAATAAATCGCTTTATATTTTTCTTCTAAATAACGGATCAAGTGTTCGGCGTTGAGCGGCTCACCGGTGGCATCGCGCACAAGGTCGAGCGGCTTTTTCGTTTTTCCGAATCGATGAATGCGCTCGGTCAGCCATTCACGAATCGGCGCGATGTTCCCTTCTTCAAGCAACGCCGCCATGTCGAGTTCTTTTTCGAGCGCCTGTTTGAATTGCGCCGCGTACATATAGCCGAGCGCATACGACGGAAAATAGCCGAAGCTGCCGCCCGACCAATGGACGTCCTGCAACACGCCGACCGCATCGTTGTACGGGCGGATGCCAAGATATTGCTCATATTTCTCATTCCATACGTCCGGCAAGTCCGCCGCTTCGATATCGCCGGCAAACAGCTGCTTTTCGATTTCGTAGCGGATGATAATGTGAAGCGGATACGTCAGTTCATCGGCTTCAATCCGGATCAGCGACGGCTTCGCCTCATTGATCGCCCGGTAAAACGCATCCAGCGAAACGCCGGCAAACTGCGATGGCGCGTATTGCGAAAGACGTGAATAATGCCGCTTCCAAAATGAATAGTGGCGGCCGACCATATTTTCGAAAAACAGTGACTGCGACTCGTGAATGCCCATCGATGCCCCACCGCAAAGCGGCGTGCCGACAAGCGTTTCGGAAATATGTTGTTCATACAGGGCATGGCCGCACTCATGAATCGTCCCGAAGATGGCGGTGCGAAAATCGCGTTCGTCGTAGCGCGTCGTAATGCGCACATCGTTTGGGTTCAACCCGATCGCAAACGGATGAACCGTCTCATCAAGCCGCCCTTTGCCAAAGTCATAGCCGAGTTCCGGAAGCAGCTCCAAAAGAAACGCCCGTTGCCGTTCTTTCGGAAACGCAGCAAACAAAAACGACGTATCCGGCTTATTTGGGGCGGCGGCAACGGCTTGTACAAGCGGAACGATGCGTTCACGCAGCCGGCCGAACAGCTGATCGAGCAGCTCGACCGTCATGCCCGGCTCATATTGATCAAGCAGCGTGTTGTACGGATGCCCTTCATATCCCCAGTACTCGATAAAACGGCGCTGAAACTCGATGATTCGCTCCAAGTACGGGCGAAAACGGGAAAAATCAGCGGTTGCTTTCGCCTCTTCCCAGACGCTTTCCGCTTTGGAGCGAAGCACTACATACTCCTTGTATTCGGCAACGGGAATTTTTTTATTGCGCTCATATTCTTTTTTGCACTCATCGAGCGTGCGCTGCGTCACTTCACCAAGCTGTTCATACACCCCTTTGGCTGACAGTTTGGCGATAAACGCCGCCATCTCTTCGGATATCGACATTTGGAACGCTTCCGCCGACAGCATGCCGATCACTTCCGAGCGCTGTCCGACTCCTTTCTTCGGAGCCCCGGTCCGCAAATCCCAATACATGAGGCCGATCGCCTCATGGTATCCCATCATTTTTTTGACATATTCCAAAAATTGTTCTTCCATTCGCTTCATCGAGCCCCATCCTCCCACTGTTTTTGTTGGCCGTATCATCATTTCCATAACAAGTGGGCATTTTCCTGCTGACACATCGGGAAATATCCGCTTCGGCTGCAAAAAGAAAAAGGGAAGAACTTATTCTTCCCTCACCGCTGTCGGCAGCACCTCTTTGACCGCTTGGATGACTTGCGCATCGTCGCGGTCAGTGACAAAAATGGAGACGATGCCGCGATCGTCGCGGGTGCGGATGAGCCGTCCGACCCCTTGACGGAGGCGGAGCAGCATGTACGGCACATCAACGCTCCAAAACGGATCGCGGTATGCCTTCCGTTTCGCCTGAAACACCGGATCGTTCGGCGGATACGGAAGCGACCAAATGATGACGTTTGACAATGACGGCCCCGGGATGTCAAGCCCTTCCCATAAATGTTCCGAACAAAGCACGGTCTCCTCATTGCGCTGAAACTCGGCGACCAAATCGCTGATTTCACGGTCTCCCTCAAACAAGAACGAAAACGGTTCATCGGCCGCTTCTTCTTTAAATTGGAGCAGCTCTTCGCGCGTCGGGAACAAGATGAGCGCCCGGCCGCCGGTTTCGCGCAATTTTTCGAGCGCATAGCGATATTTTTCCGCAAACAGCGTCTCGCCGGCGCGGAACGTCGGCATATAAATTGTCATTTGCTCATCGTAATCAAACGGCGATGGCACGCTGAACGACAAATAGTCATCAATGCCCAAGCTTTGGGCAATATAGGCAAACGATTTTCCGCTCGACAGCGTCGCCGATGAAAAGATAAACGGCATTCGTTTGCTGAACACTTTTTCGCGCAGCACTTCCTGCACGGTGCGCGGCATGACGACCAAAGTCGCCTCTTGGCGCGATGACTCAAGCCATGTGATCGCATCGGCGTTCGTCAAAAACAAGTCGAGCGAATATTGAATTTGATCCAAATATTCGTCCACGATGTTCAGCTGATAATGGTCGATCGTATACGTCTCGCTTTCAAACACAAGCTCATTGCCGATTTCAACGATTTGCCTGTGCAGCTGCTTCGCCCATTGCTGCAGGGCGGGCGACGGCGAAATTTCTTTCCGGTTCGATCCGGGAACGTCTTTCGCGCACGCTTTCAATTCCGCAAAAAAGCGCGCGCTCGTCTCCAACGTCTCCTCAATTAAATAAGCGAGCTGTTCACGGATGTCGTTTTCGAGCAGCCTTGTCAGCAGCATCTCAAGCGTCGTCTCTTTCATCCGGTACGTCAGCGCCTTTTGCGCGGCAAACTCAAGCAAATGCCCCTCATCGAACACGATGCAGCTCGCCTCCGGCAACAGCGGCAGCTGGCCTTCCCGCTTGCGCGCCTCATACGTCCAGACGTGTTCCATATAAAAATCGTGCGAACAGACGATCAAATCCGTCGCTTTTCGATAATAATCGCGCCAAAGCGTCTGGCCGCAGCGGTGCCGCTTTTCACATGTAAAACAATCCTGAAACGGGTCCCAGGCGATTTTTTTCCACTGCTCATCACTCAAATGGGCGTATTCCTTCCGGTCGCCATAGCGGTAAAACGACTGCATCGGTTTATTATCGTGGACGAATGCCGGAAGCTCATCAAAAATTCGCTCGTATAATTCGATATCCTCGTCATCATATGTCGTGACTTCTTCGAGCTTATTTAAACATAAATATTGATCCGGCGATTTGGCCAGCCGGACGTCGATATGCAGTCCAAGCACATCGGACAATTTGGCGATATCCCCTTCTTTTTTGACGAGCTGCTCGATCAATGTCTCATCCGCGCAGGCGATGATGGCCGGCTTGCCAGTGTAGCGGGCGTAACAAATCGCATACAGCAAATAGACGATCGTTTTTCCCGTGCCGACCCCGGCTTCGGCAAACATCACCTTTTTCTCGCGAAACGCGCGCTCGAGCTGGAACGCCATATAAATTTGCTCATCGCGCAGCTCAAACCCGGCCTCTGGCAAAATATCGTAAAAAACATCGCCGATCCATTGGCTGAGCTTGTCAAAGAAGTTTTCGTTTTTTTCTACTGTAAATGGATAACGATCATGGCTCATCGCCGCCACCCCTCCAAATTGGCATAAACTCCCCCGGCATCATCATGCATAAGCGCGCAACAAGTTTGTTGCGCGCTTATTCTCAATAACAAGACAATATTATGATGGATCGCCGCCGAGAAGTCAACTTCTAGCCTTCACGCGGCGGCCGCGGCCCCCAATATTGGTAGTAATGCGTTTCGATAAAGCCGTTAAACAGCTTGCGCCGTTTGGTTGCCGGTCGGCCGTAATGCGTTTCAAAGCCGCGGTGGGCGGTTAAGATATAGACCGACCACGTATCCAAAGAGGCGTAGGCGCGGCCGATGGCGCGATAGAGCGCTTCCACTTCCCGGCGTTCGCCAAGCCGCTCCCCATACGGCGGATTGCCGACAATCACTCCGTACCGCTTGTCCGTCCGAAACTGCTCCGCCCGCCCGACTCGAAACGACAATAAATCGGCAAGCCCTGCTTCCGCCGCGTTCGCCTTGGCGGTTTCCACCATGTGCGGATCGATGTCCATCCCGATAATATCCAAAGGCTGGTCATAGCGGGCCAGCGCTTCTGCTTCTTCGCGCGCGCGCTCCCACACTTGTTTCCCGATCCACGGCCATTGTTCGGAAACAAAGTCGCGGTTGAATCCAGGGGCAATGTTTTGGCCGATGAGCGCTGCCTCAATGGCGATCGTGCCCGAGCCGCAAAACGGGTCAACAAACGGGCGGTCCGGCGTCCAGTTGGTCAGCAGCACCAAGGCGGCGGCGAGCGTCTCTCTGAGCGGCGCTTCCCCTTGGCGGAGACGATAGCCGCGCTTGTGCAGCCCGGCGCCGCTCGCATCGATCGTCAAGGTGGCGATGTCCTTATGGAGCGCCACTTCGATGCGGTAGAGCGCCCCTGTTTCAGGAAACCACGACAGCCGATAGCGCTCCTTTAGGCTTTCAACAACCGCTTTTTTGACGATGGCTTGGCAATCGGAGACGCTGAACAACGTTGATTTCACTGATTTTCCAATAACAGGGAAAGAAGCATCTTTCGGCAAATAATCAGCCCATGGCAGCGCCTTCGTCTGCTCAAACAACTCTTCAAACGTCGTCGCCCGAAACTCGCCGATTTTGAGCTTCACACGGTCGGCAGTGCGCAGCCAAAGATTGGCGCGACAAATCGCAGCCGCATCACCTTCAAACATCACCTTGCCGTTTTCCACTTGGCATTCGTAGCCAAGCCGGCGCACTTCATCCGCCACAACCGCTTCGAGCCCCATCGCGGCCGTGGCAATGATTGAAAATCGCTCCATCCGCTTCCCCCTATTCTGGCAGACAATATGTATTTCATCTCCAAGTATAACCATCCTGCAAAACAACCGATACAAGAAAAGCCCTCCTTCATGCAGGAGGGCTTTTCATGATGCCATCACCACGTTAATCATGCTCTATAAGCCATGTTCTGTACCTTCGTACTGCAAGCGGCTTTGCGCCTCGTACTCCGGCGGTAATCATCTATCTACAGGCTGCATGCGCCGCCTGTCCTTCCCTCCGTTCATTTCCTTCGGGAAGGTGCCCCTACCATCATTTGGGTTTCTCGCTCGTGGGGTTTACCGCGTTCCACCTCTAAGGTTTCCCTTAGAGCTCCGTCACTGTGGCACTTTCAGGGTAATCGAACCATATCCCGAGCCGGGACGTAGGTTCTTTCCCCGCCGTCAGCCCAGCCGAAGCCAGGCTGCCCTAGCTTATGGATTCGCTAGGCACGAACACTACGGGCATCTCAGCACCGTGCGAGCATGGACTTTCCTCTACGGCCGAAACCGGCCGCAGCGATTACCCGAGCATGATTAACGCTGCGAGCATTTTACAGTATAATCGATTTTTCACATAAGAGCAAGAGAAAAAAATTGGAATTTGTCTACATCGCCTACTCGTACAGCTTCCGACCGAACACATGTTTCTCTAAATTGGACAGGCGCTGCAAAATATCGTAGTTTGTCGTCCCGGCCGATACCGACGGCCGCTTTTGCAGCTCCTCGACTTGCCGCTTCAGGCGGGCGTTTTCTTGTTGCAGCTCTTCAATTTCCTGCTGAAACGCTTCGTAATCTTTGATGATCATATCTAAAAACTGGTCCACTTCGTCTTGATTGTACCCCCGCATGCTCACCTTAAATTCCTTTTCTAAAATGTCTTTCGGCGTTAGTTTTACGCGATTGGCTGACATGGCTTTCACCTCAATCCGCTTTCAACTCTTTTCTTTATTTTTTCAGAAATCGGTCCGGTTGTCAATTGACGTTTTCTTTAGAGTCAGTCAAGACTTTGTGGAGAACATTTTTTCGGTTCACTACGGGTGTTGTCAATCACTAGTTAGCGAACCATTTTCAGGAATTGATATCGTAAGCGCTTTCGGACTCTCATCCCTCATCTTGAAGTGATGATATTGTATTCCATTTTTTTACACCCAACCAAAATCCCGAAGCGCCGACAACGCTTGATGGATCGGCGTCCCGGATGACCGCTGCAGACACGGTAGATTCTGACGCACCACATCTGCCCACAACCGTCCTGCCTTCCGTTTGGCCTGTTCAACCCGCTTGGACTTCGTCGAGGCCGAGGCTGCCGTTCGGGTCTCTTCTTCCTCCACCAACTGCCCATTTCTCCGCCAAATCCCGTCGATTCGGGC
>NZ_LLKS01000051.1:0-32050 GCF_001414205.1 Geobacillus sp. Sah69
CCATGGCCWMGATGACRCGGTGGTGCTGCTGGCTTGGAAGGCGGATCAGCCGATGGCGCCGGAACATCTTCATTGCATCTTGAGCACCGACCGGGAACTCGGGGACGAAGACATCTTGCGTTACTAYGCYCAGCGYTGGACGATCGAGTGCTTTTTCCGGCAGGCGAAAGATCAACTGAAGCTGGATGGATACCGCGTTCGCCACATTCGGGCGGTGAAACGGTATTGGGCGGTGGTGCTGCTCTCCTGCGTGTACAGCATCGCCGAATCCCGCCAAAACCTCTCCACCGGGCTGGAGCTTCTTCGGTCGCGGAAAGACCACAGCGTCGTCGAGTTCATTTATGACGCTGCAAAGCAAGATATTCCCATTGATGTGATCAAAAAACAGCTCCGTATCGCGTAAGGGGTACCCTGTTTGTCTCTCTAACCATGGAAATTATTGTAATGAAAAATGCTCATCTACAGTTTCATTTTTATACAGATGAACAATTTTTTCATTTAAGTGCCAATCGTATTGAAAAGGAGTGGTATTATGAATTCCGTTAGTATACGAGAAAACATAAAAAACGCTTTTGAGGTTGTGCGAAAAACGTACGAGAGTGTCGATAAACTGTTGGCGGAATTGGACCGTCAATCGGTTGAATGTGGATTTGTTCCGGTGATCCCGCAATTTTTACGTCAGAAATCGGACCGCGAGTATCAAGGCTGGTTCATTCAATCTTTTATCAAGCTATATCAGAGAGATTCTGCGCCTCCTTGCCAATCGGGAAATGGGTTGAAAAACGACCCAATCTATGCGGTTGAAATCTCATTCAAAGAAGAACCACGAATGACGTTGTGTAAATACGTGTATTCAACACTTGAACATTGGGATAAACCGCCGAGCGTTTCTGAGCATTGGTTTTTCTACTGGCCTTTATATGATGGCAATAACTTTACTAATCATGAATCTGAAAATGGAGTGTTTAAACGCGTTCCAAATGACGAAAAAAATTCAGAAAAATATGGTAAAATTCAAGAAGTTATTTCAAAGAAAATTGATTTATTATCCATTACATCAACGAACATTAAGGATAGGGTGTTTGATGAGTTGCATCGTTTGTGACAGATAAACTGGAATTAGGGAAATTAAAACAGTTGACAGACTGAGGAGGGGCGGTGCGTGGGGATCAAAATAGAAATGCCTATTCGGATGGCAATATTCCGTCTAGCGGAGTTGGACAAATGGAGAAACGGGGGAAAGAAAAAACGGTAAAGATTTTTTATTGAAGAAAACCGTCTAGAAGGCTGGTGAAAAACGACTGATTTCGCCGAACCCATTGTTTTCGGTCGAAAGAGAAGCGTTGATTTTGCAAGACTTCTCTATTTGAGAAAAAAAGTCCGTTTTTCCGCGATTTTTCACTAAATCACCGGCCTTCCAGAACAAAAGGATTTGGAGGAACCTGGATGTCAAAATGGTGGATGATCCGCGCGGGCGATCGCAATGAACTGATTCCGCTTTGGCTGGAAAAGGGCATCGCATCGATCGGTTGGGCGAGATTGGGCGATCCGAAGCGCTTTCGGTCGAAAGAACAGCTGCAGCGAAAGGCGGATGAAGTGTTTGCCGAGTCAAAACCAAAATCGAGAACGAGTTGGGTGAATCAAGTATGGCGGTTTGCCCATGAAATCAAAAAGGGCGATCGAGTGATCACATATTCAAAAGAGAAAAGGGAGTACATTGTTGGAACCGTGACAGAAGAGCATCGTTACGATCCCTCCATCGGGCATCCCTATTATCCGAACCTCATCCGGGTAAAATGGGAAAATGCGACAGTTCCAAGGGATTCGCTGTCAGACGGAGCGAAGAACAGTTTAGGTTCGACGCTGACGGTGTTTCGAGTGGACGAATGGGGCGATGAAATCGAGCAGCGTTTACACAGTGAACCATTTCCCAAACCTCAACCTGAAGAGGGGGAAACGGAAGAAATCGTCGAAGACCTTGTTGGAAAAGCGTTGATGATGATCCAAGACAAAGTGGACAAGCTTGATCCGTGGCAAATGCAAGATTTAGTGGCAGGCTTGCTTCAAGCGATGGGGTACAACGTGCAAGTAAGCCCGAAAGGCCCTGACGGCGGTGTGGATGTGCTCGCCTATAAGGACGCGTTTGGCTTTGAAAAACCTGTAATCAAGGTGCAAGTGAAGCATCGCAAAAGCGCCGCCTCGGCTCCGGAAATCCAGCAACTTCTCGGGGCCAACCCGATTGATGCCAATTGCCTGTTCGTCTCAACAGGCGGTTTTACGTCCCACGCAGAGGCAGTCGCCAAACATAATTCCGTGAAACTGATTGATTTGGAAGAGCTGGTCAACTTGATTGTCCATTGGTATGAGAACATGCCTAGCGATGCGAGAGCGCTGCTTCCGCTACAGAAAATGTATGTGCCTGAATAAAAGCCGTTTGGGGCCGATTTCCTAGTTGCTCGAGGTTTTCCCGATTAAGCGAGTTGATGTTTGTTGAGCCTTTATGCCAAGGCAGGGATTTCGTCGTATTGACTTGGATGGAACACACAAGCGAAAAACGGAGAGCTTTCCCCAGCTCTCCATTTTTTCGTACATGCAGGATTTCGGCCTTATGTTCACGAATGATATCCCTTATTGTTGGTTTCCTCCGTGAGGAACCGTTCTTTCCACGTGGGGGACGATTCGGCCAAGGATGTTGATGATGATAAACGGCCAACCGTTCGTCGTGCGGATGGCGCTCGTCGAGGACGCTGATCCAGTTGCGTGTGTTTGCAAGGGCGGTGGACGGAGAAGGTCGTCTTGCCTGCGATCAGGGAAGCAGCGGTTCAAGGCTGCGGCGAATCCCATCGCTTCGCGTTGCCGTGCAGACGGGGCGTCTAAATGCAAGGGCAATGGCGGTGTGTGGCTGTAAAGATGGTGTTTTTGAGAGGGGATGAATGTTGCAAATCGTCACCTATACGTTCTATTCCATTGTGTCGGAACGAAGCGGGATTCGGCTGATCGATGCGGATTGGAGCGATCGGTGGGGATGGATCGTCGTGCAAAGAAGCCGTCGGCGGTTGAATTGCTGGGAACGAAGAGCGAACTTTGGAGAGATCGGGGGTGGAGTTCTCTATTTTGTTTGTCTATCAGCTATTGAATTTTTAGGCGCAGATGGATAGAATGAAAAAGGAGAGCCATATGGCCCCGTAGCTCAGTGGATAGAGCGTCGGTTTCCTAAACCGTGCGTCGGAGGTTCGAATCCTCTCGGGGCCGTTCCAATGATCCGACTAGTTCGGATGAACATTCGTAAACCCCTTGATACGACTGCGTTTGCAGTCGTTTTTCATTTTTTGGGAATCCGATGGGGTGAATATCATTCTTATTGAGGCAAGGAATGTAGAGTGGCGCTCACGTTGAGTTCAATGCATGTGGAAAAGACATAAAAAACCCGTGGTGCTAGTTGAGCTTTAGCGCTCAACTAGCCCAAGTGTAACCAGGGAATAAGCTAACAATATACCGTCTAGTGCCACTTCAAATCCGATAATCGAATTGGCTCGGATCCCCGTGATGCGATAGTGGTCAACCAGAACCGAGAACACCGTCTCGATCACTTTGCGTTTTTGTTGGATCCACTGCTCCCATGTCTCAGACGCACGATGTTTCTGGTTTTTTCGAGACGGAGTCCAAAGCGCCATTTGGTATTCTTCGTACAGCCTTTTTTGCAAGTCACGGCTAATGAATCCTTTGTCCCCAAAGTTATACGGGTGGGGAATTTGGGTCATCACGCTTTCGGCTGCGATTCGATCGTGGCAAGATGCTTCCGTCACCACATACCCCATTGGCAGCCCTTGATCGGTCACTTGAAGGTGCAGCTTCAACCCGTAGTACCATTGCTTTTTGGAAGCGCAATACCCGATGTCGGCGATCTCTTGAAACCGTTTRACGCGATGCATTCTTGCCGTATGGCACAACGGGAGCGGCAAGCTGTCMACGACGGCATAGGCATGATGTTGACCGCGTTTTGCCAGCTCATGACGGATCCATTTGATGGCGAAACCAAGCGCCCGGCAACGGCGGTTGTATCGGGAGCGTTCAAGAAACGAGCCGTTTGTGAACAAATTTCCCGTGACAAAACGATGCCACGCCCGTTCAGAAGTAAAACCGAGCAACTTTCCTAAAAGATGAATCGCGATGACCACGGCGTCTTCCTGTTTGACCAAATGGCGGTTGCGACGCTGTAGGTACATCTGAATCGATGACAGTTGGGCAGAGACAAAAAAGAAAATGGCGGCATATTGCTTTTGAATCTTTGCTTGATCTGTAGTAAAATGAAAGTGCTCTTGCATAGGGATTCTCCTTTCAATGTTTGGTTGCACTTTCATTTTAAGGAGATCCTCATGCAAGGGCTATTTTTATGCTTGTTTGAGTTTATCTAGCACCACGGGTAAAATACAGTACACGATACTTCATGAAAAGGACGGTTTATTCGTGCCAAAATGCAATCTGTTGACCTTAATCGAACAAAAGCGGATGGAACTTGTCGACACCGTAGCCAAAAAGGGTTTAAACTCTGAAGCCGCAATGAAAGTAAGCAAAGAACTCGACACGCTGCTCAACGCCTATCAGCGCGAACAAGTACAACAACAAAAACAAAGCGCCTCCCGCTAAACGGGAAACGGCGCTTTTTCTTTCCGGCACGCCCCCGCCGCCTGCGCAAGCGGTCATCTCATCTCATGGCGGGCGAACAGTCCGTTCTTTGGATGTTGCGCTTGGACATCGACGAGGCCGTTTTGCAGCAAGTACATTTGGTAGTAAAGCCCTTTTTGCGCCAGCAGTTGCTGATGCGTACCGCGCTCGATGATTTCGCCGCAGTGGAGGACGAAAATTTGATCAGCGTCTTGAATCGTTGATAGACGGTGGGCGATGGCGATCGTCGTCCGCCCTTTCCGCATGCGCATGAGCGCATCTTGAATCGCTTCCTCTGTTTCGGTGTCAATATGGGCGGTCGCCTCATCGAGCACCAAAATTTTCGGATCAGCAGCGATCGTGCGAGCAAAGGAAAGAAGCTGGCGCTGACCGCTTGATAACGTCGCCCCGCGCTCGGCGAGCACATGGTCGTAACGATCGGGCAATTGCTCAATAAACGCATCGGCCTGCACGAGCCGAGCGGCCTCCTGAATGGCTTCGTCGTCCAGTTCCTGATTATACATGCGAATGTTCTCTTTGACCGTCCCGTAAAACAAAAACGGATCTTGCAAGACAAGGCCGAGGCGGCGGCGCAGCTCGGCGCGCGAGTAATCGCGGATCGACCGGCCGTCAAGCAAAATATCGCCGCGGTCAAACTCATAAAAGCGCATGAGCAAGTTGATGATCGAACTTTTGCCGCTGCCGGTATGGCCGACAAACGCGACCGTCTGACCTGGACGGATGACAAACGACAGCCGTTTCAGCACATCTCGTTTGCCGTCGTAGGAAAAGCTGACATCCCGAAATTCGATTTCCCCGCGCTCGATCACATGCGGCGACCGATTTGGATTGGCCGGCGCCTCTTCTTGATGATCAAGAAGGGCAAACACGCGAGAGGCGGAAACGATCGCCTGCTGGTAAAGAGACAGGCGCGCCATCATTTGCGTCACCGGTTCGAAAAAGCGCTCCAAATAGTTGACAAACGCATACAGCACGCCGATCTCAACTGGGCCATCAAGCGCCGTGATGCCAAAAAAGCTGAGCACGACCATGATCGACAACATATACACCACATCGATCGCCGGTCGAAGCAGCAGTCCATCAAGGTGGATGTTTTTCATCCCCGTCTTATAATGCGCTTCATTGACGGCGGCAAATTCTTGATATAAACGGCGCTGCTGGCGGAACGCTTGAATGACGGCCATTCCTTGCAGCGATTCGTTCAATTTGGCGTTCAGTTCGCTCAGCCGTTCGCGCATCTCTTGATAAAACACTGAGCTGTAGCGGCGGTATGTGTGCATGATGAACGCGATCGCCGGGAGGATGAACAGGCAAAACAACGCAAGCTTAGCATCAAGCGAAAACATAGCGACAAACACGCCGATGACAAACAAGCCGTTTTGCACAAAGGCCGCTAGGACGCTGATGAACATGTCCTTGATCGCTTCTGTATCGTTCGTCACCCGCGAAACGATGCTTCCGCCCGGCGTCCGGTCAAAATAGCTCATCCCGAGCCGGTGCACTTTCGCAAACACATCCATCCGCAGCGCTTGAATGACATACAAAGCGAGCCGCTGAAACTCGACAAGCTGGAAGTAGGAAATGATCGTTTTCAAGACGAGCACGCCGAGATAGGCGGCGGCCAGCGCCGCCACCGGTCCAAAAGCGAGGCGGCCCGGCACCAAATAGTCATCAATGAACACTTTCACCAAATACGGGCCGGAAAGCTCCCCGGCCGTTGCCAACAGAAGAAGCGCAAACGCAAGCGCCGTTTCTTTTTTGTATCTTCCCATATAAGCGAGCAGCCGCCATAAGACGCGCCGCTGCTCTTTTGTTGTCAACCATCGGTCGTTCATCCACTTCCCCCTATCTTACAAACAACTTGTATTTTCAGGCTTTTCGCTCCGCTCGTTTTTGGCGAGAGCTCGAACGTTCAGACCTGTTGTTACTCCGCAAGCGCCTCAAGCTGCTGGCGTCGATGCATGTCACGATACCAGCCGTCTTCTGCCATCAGCTGCTCGTGCGTTCCGGCCTGCACAATTCGCCCCCCGTCAAAGACGAGAATCCAATCGGCATGCTCAACCGCGCTTAAACGATGAGCGGCGATGATCGTCGTTTTTCCGCGCCGCTCCTGTTTGAGCGCCGCTAAAATCCGCGCCTCGGTCTTCGCATCCACGGCCGACAACGCGTCATCAAAAATGAGCACTTCCGGGTCAATGAGAAGCGCCCGGGCGATGGACAGCCGCTGTTTTTGCCCACCGGATAGGGAAATGCCGCGCTCTCCGATGACCGTCTCATACCCGTCGGGAAACTGCAAAATGTCATCATGAATGTCGGCCAGCCGCGCCGCCCGTACGACCTCGTCCTCTCCGGCTTCCGGCTTGGCAAAGGCGATGTTGTCGCGGATGGAGGCAGAAAACAAGAAATGGTCTTGCGGCACGTAGCCGATCGCCGAACGGAGCGCGAAAAGCGTATAATCGCGGATGTCGCGGCCGCCGAAGCGAATCTCGCCGTCATAGCCGTCAAACTCGCGCAGCAGCAGGCGAAGCAACGTCGTTTTTCCCGCCCCCGTTTTGCCGACGACGCCAAGCGTCGCCCCACGCTTGAGCTGAAAACGAATGCCCCGAAGCGCCGGCTTCGCCTCCCCCGGATAGGCAAATTGACGAACATCATACTCAATGTCGCCTTGCGGAGAGATGTGAAGGGCATCCGGACGTTCGTTGATTTCATCTTGTTCAGCCAACAGCGCCCGCACCCGGTCGTACGAAGCACGCCCTCGCTCAACAATGTTAAACATCCAGCCGAACGCCAACATCGGCCAAATAAGCAGGCCAAGGTAGGTCGTAAACGACACAAGCTCGCCGATCGTCAATTCGCCCGCCAAAACCATTTGGCTGCCAAACACCACAGCGAGAAAAAATGACAGCCCAACAAGCAGCCCGATCGTCGGATCAAACAAGGCGTCAATTTTGGCGACGGCAACGTTTTTCGCCACGACGTCTTCCGATTGACGGCGAAACGCCTCGACATCGTGTTCCTCATAGCCGAACGCCTTGATGACGCGGATGCCGTTGACGCTTTCCTGCACCTTGTCGTTCAGCGACGAAAACGCCGCTTGCGCCGTTAAAAAACGACGATGGAGCATCGTCCCATAGCGGCTCGTCGCCGCCGCCATCACGGGCATCGGCAATAGGCTGATGAGCGTCAGCTTCCAGCTGATCGAAAACGCCATCGTTGCCAACACAACCCCGCCAAGCGTCACCGAGTCAACAAGCGTCAAAATGCCGCTTCCGGCCGTCTGCTGAATCGCTTGCAAATCGTTGGTTGCATGAGCCATTAAATCGCCGATCCGCTTCCGCTGGTAAAACGACGGCGACATGTTCGTAAAATGCTGATACAGCTCGTTGCGCAGCTGGCGGGCAAGCTTGACCGCCGAACCGAAAATGAAAATGCGCCAAGCGTAGCGGAGCCCGTAAAGCGCCGCCGCAACGGCGGCGAGGACGGCGATCCAGCGGATGAGCACTTCTTTTGTCATCGTGCCGTTTTTCATATGATCGACCAACAAGCCGATCACTTTCGGCGGGACTGTCTCCAAAAACGCCACGATGACAAGCACGAAAATACCGGTGATATACGCCTTCTTTTCTTGGCGGAAAAACCAAAACAAATCGCGAAACACGCGCATAAGGCCCGCCCTCCTTTCATTTGGCTGACGAACAATCGCCATATTATTGTAACAAAACTAGAAAAATTTTGAAAGAACATTTTGGCAAAATAAAAAGACACTCTCGATCGAGTGTCCGTTTCGCTTATTTCAGTTGATTGTTCATCATTTTCATCATCTGGTTGATTTTCTTCTGCGACGGAGTCATGCCCATTTGCATCATCATCATGCGAATCATTTGTTCATTGATCGGCGGGTTTTTCTTCAAATAATTGATCATCGTTTTGCGGGCGACGAAAAATCCGATCGCCACCCCGGCGATGAGCGCCAGCACGCCAACGAGAATCGTACCCCACATAACAGCGATTTTCCTCCTTCTTGTTGTCTCCCTAACAGTGTACTAAACGATGCGTCATTAGACAATATTTCGCGACAAAAATCTTTTCATTACGCAAATTTTCTTCCTTGCCGAGGCGCAGACAGCCAGTAGTAATCGACAAAATCGGCGTCGACCGCCAAAAACGTCGGCGAAAGCCGAGCGAGCGCCCGCCCGATGTCCGCGGCAAGCGGCGCGCTGTCAGCGACAAGAAGCAAGCGGCGCTTTTGCACGACAAGCAACGCTTCCTTGCCGGCGTCGTTTTGCAAAACAAACATATTACGTTCCAAATTTTTGTCGACGCGGCCGGCAAAATATTGCTTTAAGCCAAGTTCCAGGCGCGAAAATGACAGCCGTTCGGTGATAAATTCGACTTGCTTGCGGCAAATCGCCTTCAGCGGCGCTTTCGCGTATTGATGCTCACGAAGCAGTTCGACAATTTTTTCTGCCCGATGGCGGTAATGCGACGCCACATCGTCATTCAACAAATAAATCCAATAGCGGACCATGCCCCATCCCCCATTTCTGTTCATCTATTTTCTATTATAGAAAATGAGAGAGGAAAAATATGTCTATTAACGGCGAGTTTTTTCACTAACATTGTCGATTTTTGTTTGCGATGGCCATGCGGCCGCAAACACGCCAACAAACAAGCCTTTGTCCTCGATTCAACCCCGAAAATACTTGACCAAAGCGCAGCCATCTTTCACAAAAATAAGCTGCCCCTGCAACAACGCAAGGGCAGCTTTTCCGGTTACTTGCCGAGCAGCGCTTTTGTGCGGCGGACGACGTTGTCAACCGTAAAGCCATACTCGGCCATGATTTTCTCTCCTGGAGCGGAAGCACCGAATCGGTCGATGGCCAAAATGTCGCCCTCGGCGCCGACGTAGCGCTCCCAACCGAGCGACGCGCCCATTTCAATGGCGAGCCGCTTCGTCACGGCCGGCGGAAGCACTTCATCGCGGTACGATTTTGGCTGAGCTTCGAAGCGGTCCCACGATGGCATGCTGATGACGGAGACATGGATGCCCTCAGCGGCAAGCGCTTCTTGCGCTTTGACGGCCAGACCGACTTCCGAGCCAGTCGCCAACAACAGCGCCTCCGGAGCGCCGTTTTTCGCCGGTGAAACGACGTACGCACCTTTTTTCACGCCTTCATACGCCAACTCAGCTGTTGCCGCCAACGTCGGCACATCTTGACGCGTCAAGACGAGTGCAGTCGGCTTGTCCGTCGATTCGAGCGCCAGCCGCCATGCTGCCGCCGTTTCGTTTGCGTCAGCCGGACGGATGACCGACAAGTTCGGCATCGCCCGAAGCGAAGCGAGATGTTCGATCGGCTCGTGCGTCGGGCCGTCTTCGCCGACGGCGATGCTGTCGTGCGTCAAGACGTAGATGACCGGCAAGCCCATCAGCGCCGCCAAGCGGATCGCCGGGCGCAAATAGTCAGAGAACACGAAGAACGTGCCGCCGAACACTTTCAACCCGCCGTGAAGCGCCATGCCGTTCAGCGCCGCCCCCATGGCAAACTCGCGCACGCCAAACCAAATGTTGCGCCCTTCGTAGCTGTCCGGCAAGAAGTTGCCGCCGCCTTTGATGAGCGTTTTATTCGAGCTTGCCAAGTCCGCCGAACCGCCAAACAATTGCGGCACCGCTTTGGCGATGGCGTTGATCACTTCCCCGGACGATGAGCGGGTCGCCAGGCTTTTGCCCGCTTCATACACCGGCAGCGCCGCCTCCCAGCCATCCGGAAGCTTCCCTTCAATCGCCCGCTTCAGCTCGGCGGCCAGCTCCGGATGCGCCCGTTCGTACGCGGCGAACTGTTCGTTCCATTCCGCTTCTTTTTTCGCACCGGCCTCTTGCACCGTTTCTCGGAAATGGGCATATACTTCTTCCGGTACATAAAAATCTTCAGCAAACGTCCAGCGGTACGCTTCCTTCGTCAGCTTCGCCTCTTGGGCGCCGAGCGGAGCGCCGTGGACGCCGGACGTGCCCGCTTTATTTGGCGAGCCGTAGCCAATCGTCGTTTTTACTTCAATGAGCGTCGGCCGGTCAAGGTCCGCCCGCGCCTCCTCGAGCGCTTTGGAGATTTCTTCAATATTGTTGCCGTCCTCAACGCGCAAATATTGCCAGCCGTACGCTTGGAAACGTTGGGCGACGTTTTCCGAGAACGACAGGTTGAGCTCCCCGTCCAGCGAAATGTCGTTCGAGTCATACAGGACGATCAGACGGCCGAGCTTCAAGTGGCCGGCGAGTGACGCCGCTTCGCTCGCCACTCCTTCCATCAAATCGCCGTCGCCGCAAATGGCGTACGTATAATGATTGATAATCTCAAACCCGTCGCGGTTGTATGTAGCAGCCAAATGCCGTTCCGCCATGGCCATGCCGACCGCCATCGCAATCCCTTGGCCGAGTGGGCCGGTCGTCGCTTCCACGCCCGGCGTATGGCCGTATTCCGGATGGCCCGGCGTTTTGCTTCCCCATTGGCGGAACTGCTTCAAGTCATCCATCGTGACATCGTAGCCGCTTAAATGCAATAAGCTGTAAAGCAGCATCGACCCGTGCCCGGCTGACAAGACAAACCGGTCGCGGTTGAACCAGTTTGGATTCGCCGGGTTATGATTCATAAATTTTGTCCAAAGCGTGTACGCCATCGGCGCCGCGCCCATCGGCATGCCCGGGTGCCCGGATTTCGCTTTTTCGATCGCGTCAATCGACAGCGTTCGAATCGTCGTAATCGCCAACTCCTCGATTGAATGCGCCATCGTCTTCCTCCCTTTCATTAACATGGTGTCATTTACTATCATATAGAAAATCGATCGGCTTGTACAACGTTATTTTCCGGTCCACCCCTCTTTCGACCGTTTAATGGAAGCGCCGCCGCTGGCTTTCCTTTAATTTTTTCGGCGTCACGTCGTTGCCGTTCGGGTCAATGACGGTCACTGTATGGAGCATATCGGTCATCGCCTTGCGGAACGCTTGAATGTACTCACGGCGCAGCTTCGCTTGCTCGAGGGCCTCTTCGGCCGACAAGCAGGCCGTTTTCGCTTTTTTCGCCAGTTCATTGATGCGGGCTAATTTATGTTTGGCAAGCATTGATCATCTTCTCCTATCTGCCATATTCTCACTCTGTTTTATCTTATCTGATCAACCGGGAAGATGGCAAGGATGGCATCTTGGCTTCCTTTGCCCGCTCGCCGCTTTAGGGTCAGGCGCAGTACACGATCAACGCCGCCTTTGTTGCTCGTCCATATATTCCTGGTAACGCCGATGGACGGTCGCCTTGGACGCCTCGTAGCCGAAGCTTCGCATCGTCGCGGCGATATCGGCAAACGTCAGTCCACGCTCGCGCAAGCGGACGATCTCCTCAACCGGCAGATCGATTCGATCGCGCCCGGCGTTTTCGCCCCGGCGCCTTAGGTTCCGCTCCGGTCGGTATCCGCTGGCGATGGCTCGCTGCATGCCACGCTTAATTTTGGCGTTATGTATTTTTCTTTGGTACTCCTCGACAATCGCGATGATGGATAACACCATCTCATCGGCCTCCGACAGCGGCATCTCCCCGCGGTGGCTGGCGCTGTATATTTTCACCCCTTGCTTTTTCAAGCAATGCAGCACCGCCATGCGCGCATGGCCGCGCCCAAGCCGCGTTTCATCTTGAATGAGCAGCACATCGACCTCGCCTTCCTCGCAAAGCGAAAGCAGCTCCAACACGCCGTCGCGGTCGGCTTCATAACCGCTCGCCTGCTCGGCGATCACTTTCACGACTTCAAATCCACACTCGGCCGCCAGCTGCTCGAGCTCATCTCGTTGCCTCGCGAGTGACGTTTCCTGTTCCGCTTTGTCCGTGCTGACTCGGCAGTAAATGACCGCCCTCATGGCCACTCCCTTCTTTCCATCACTGATTGACGGCCACCGAGCCGCCCTGCTTTGATTTTAACACAGGAATGACAATTTGTTCACCGGTGGCAAGACGCGGGCTCGGCAAATGGTTGACATCGACGACCCAGCGGATGAACTCATCAGGCGGCATATGGTGTTCCTGTTCGTACTGTTTTGCCAGCCCCCAAAGCGTATCGCCGGGAGCGACCGTGATCGTCACGTATTCTTTTTTATCGACCGGGCTGCTGGCGTAAACGAACCCTGCCAACACGAGCGAAAACAAAAATGAAAACAAAACATAGTGCAGCAACGTTTTCTCCATTCTCCCCACCCTTTCTAGAATGTTTGTTCGCTTTCCTTCATTATAGTCAAGAACATTTGTTTGTGTCAATAAAAAACTCGAACCTATGTTTGTTTTTTCGTCTTCCGCATGGTATAATGAAGGCAAATGATGTGGCGAAAGGTGTGAAACAATGACGAAACTGTCAAAACGACAACAGCAAATTTTAGAGTTTATTAAACAGGAAGTAAAAACAAAAGGCTATCCTCCGTCGGTGCGGGAAATTGGGGAAGCGGTTGGACTGGCGTCAAGTTCGACGGTCCACGGGCATCTCGCGCGCCTAGAAAGCAAAGGGTACATCCGCCGCGACCCGACAAAGCCGCGCGCCATTGAAATTTTGGACAACGATATGGCCAAGGAGAGAGAAAAAGAGGAGATCATCTCGGTGCCGATCATCGGCAAGGTGACGGCCGGTCAACCGATTACAGCGGTGGAAAACATCGAAGGCTACTTTCCGCTGCCGAAGCGGCTCGCCGCTGGCGAGGAGCAGTTGTTTATGCTTGAAGTGATGGGCGACAGCATGATCGAAGCCGGCATTCTCGACGGCGACTACGTCATCGTCCGCCAGCAGTCATCGGCCAACAACGGCGACATCGTCGTCGCCATGACGGAAGACAACGAGGCGACGGTGAAGCGGTTTTTCAAGGAAAAAGACCACATCCGCCTGCAGCCGGAAAACGCCCATCTTGAGCCGATCATCGTCCGCGACTGCACGATTCTCGGCAAAGTGATCGGCGTCTATCGCCTGTTCGACTGACTCGTGCCGGCCTGCGCCCATAAAAAAGCTGCCCTGAAAAAAACGGGGCAGCTTTTTTATGAATCAGTAGAGTTCCATATATTGGTCCAATTCCCATTGATGAACCGTTGTCCGATACATATCCCACTCAATTTCTTTCGCTTCGACGAAATGCTCGAATAAATGTTTGCCGAGCGCGTGAATCATCACTTCATCGGACTTCAAGTTTTCCAACGCTTCATGCAGCGTGGCCGGCAAATCGACAATGCCTTCTTCAAGCCGCTCTTCTTTCGTCATGACGTAAATGTTTCGGTCAACCGGCGCCGGAGGAGTGAGCTTGTTGCGAATGCCGTCAAGCCCGGCCGCCAACAGCACGGCCATCGCCAAGTACGGGTTCGCCGCCGGATCGACGCTGCGCACTTCAATGCGCGTGCTCATGCCGCGCGAAGCCGGAATGCGGATGAGCGGGCTGCGGTTGCGCGCCGACCAGGCGACATAACATGGCGCCTCGTACCCCGGAACAAGCCGCTTGTACGAGTTGACCGTCGGGTTGGTGACAGCTGTAAAGTTCGGCGCATGCTTCAACACGCCGGCAATAAACTGCCGGGCCGTATCGCTCAACTGCAAATCGCCGTTCGGATCAAAAAAGGCGTTTTCGTTGTTGCGAAACAGCGACAAGTTGCAGTGCATTCCCGAACCGTTAATCCCAAAAATCGGCTTCGGCATAAACGTCGCATGCAGCCCATGTTTGCGGGCGATCGTTTTGACAACGAGTTTAAACGTTTGAATGTCGTCGCACGCTTTTACGGCATCAGCGTATTTGAAATCGATCTCATGCTGGCCCGGGGCAACTTCATGGTGCGACGCTTCAATTTCAAAGCCCATCTCCTCAAGCTCAAGCACGATATCGCGCCGGCAGTTTTCCCCAAGATCGGTCGGCGCCAAGTCGAAGTAGCCACCGCGGTCGTTCAGTTCCATCGTCGGACGGCCATTTTCATCGAGCTTAAAGAGGAAAAACTCCGGTTCCGCTCCCAAGTTGAACGCCGTAAAGCCGAGCGCTTCCATCTCTTTCAACACGCGCTTTAAATTGTAGCGCGGGCAGCCTTCAAACGGCGTGCCGTCCGCATTGTAAATGTCGCAAATAAAGCGGGCGACTTTTCCTTTTTCCGATGTCCACGGGAAGATGACAAACGTGTCCAAATCCGGATACAAATACATGTCCGATTCTTCGATGCGGACAAACCCCTCGATCGAAGACCCGTCAAACATCATTTTATTATTGAGCGCTTTCTCAAGTTGGCTGATCGGGATTTCGACGTTTTTGATCGTCCCCAAAATATCGGTGAATTGCAGGCGGATGTACTTGACATTTTCCTCTTTGACGATGTGTAAAATGTCGTCACGCGTATATTTTGCCATGTCCAAACTCCTCCCCGGCTCGGAAATCATGTTCCGTCATTAATGAAAGAAGCGAGCGAGATCTCCTTGGCGAAGCGACGCGCGCTGGAACCGCCCGGCCTGCAGCAATTCATTCCGCAAAATTTCGCGCAGTTCTTCGTCCGACAGCTTCGGTTTTCCTACTTTTTCGACTTTCTCCGCCTGCTGGTGGCGTCCTTCCTCCCGCGCGGCAAAAATTTGTTTAATGCCCGCCAAGTTGACGCCTTGGTCGATCAAATCTTTAATTTCCAGCAAGCGGTCAATGTCATTGAGCGAAAACAGCCTCCGGTTGCCTTCAGTGCGCGCTGGCGAAACGAGACCGTGCTCTTCATAATAGCGGATTTGCCGAGCCGACAAGTCGGTCAGCTGCATCACAATCCCAATCGGAAACAATGGCATGGAACGACGAATATGACTGCTCATGCCAATTCCTCCTCGCTTTTGATACCTTCATTTTACCATAATGTCAAGAAAACAGTCAATGATGCGTCATATTTTCTCACAAACAAATGAGCTGTTGCTCAAGCAGACGGTGGACGGCTGAACAAATGGCGATTTTGACGTGTGAATACGTCAGCCCGCCTTGCACGTAGGCGACATATGGGGGCCGCAGCGGCCCGTCTGCCGTCAGCTCGATGCTCGCGCCCTGCACGAACGTGCCGGCGGCCATGATCACTTTGTCTTCATAGCCGGGCATGTCGCTCGGATACGGAGTGAAATGAGCGTTGACCGGGGAGGAAGCCTGAATCGCTTGGCAAAACGCCACCATTTGTTCCGGATCGTCAAAACGGACGGACTGAACCAAATCCGTGCGCTTCGCCTTCCACGATGGCGAGGTTTTTAGTCCGATCCGCTCGAGCATCGCCGCCGTAAAAACCGCCCCCTTGAGCGCCTGACCCACGGTGTGCGGCGCAAGGAAAAAGCCTTGATACATATCCGGCAAGCTGTAAAGCGACGGACCGACTTCCGCTCCAATGCCCGGCGAGGTCATCCGATAGGCGCACGCCTCCACATATTCCCGCTTGCCGACAATGTAGCCGCCCGTTTTCGCCAAGCCCCCTCCCGGGTTTTTAATGAGCGAGCCGGCCATCAAATCGGCGCCGACATGGCATGGCTCTTTCTCCTCGACGAATTCTCCGTAGCAATTGTCGACAAACACGACGACATCCGGTTTGATCGACTTGACGAATGCAATCATGTCGCCGATCTCTTCGACAGTAAACGACGGCCGGTCCGCATAGCCGCGCGAACGTTGAATGCCGATCATTTTCGTCCGCTCATGGATCGCTTCGCGAACGGCCGGAAAATCGACCATCCCTTCCGCTGTGAGCGGCACACTGCGATAACGAATGCCAAACTCTTTCAGCGAGCCGACGCCGCGGCCGCGGACGCCGACGATTTCCTCAAGCGTATCGTACGGAGCGCCCGTGATGTAAAGCAATTCATCGCCCGGGCGCAACACGCCAAACAGCGCGATCGCAATCGCGTGCGTGCCGGAAATGATTTGCGGGCGCACAAGCCCCTCTTCCGCTCCAAACACATCAGCGAAAATGCGATCGAGCGTATCGCGGCCCGCATCGTCATATCCATAACCGGTTGACGGAATGAAGTGGGCGTCGCTCACTTGATGGCGACGGAAGCTCTCAAGCACGCGGTATTGGTTGACGTCGACCAGTTCATCGATGCGGCGGTGAATCGGCGCGATTTGTGCTTCGATTTCCTCGATGAGAAGAGCGATGGTTTCTCCGTGTCTCCATTGTGTCCAAAACATAGATGAACCCTTTCTACCGTTGGAATGATTGCAGCTCCCCATACAAGGGGTGCGTCGGCAGCACGTACCCTTGGCAGTCGTACGTGCCTCCCTGTTCATTATAATGCCATTCGTGCAAAATGGTGTCCGATTTTAACCGAGCGAGCAATTTTCCTTCACCGCTTGGGATCGACACGTCGTAACGGGCCATTTGCTGTTTCACCGCCTCTTCAAGAAAATAGTGGAGCCGGTCAATGTCGGCGGCGGAAAGCGCGCTGATCATGATGGAAGCAGTCGTTGTCGGAATGAATTCCGACGCTTTTTGATCGCTTTTATTGTACACCGTGACCATCGGAATGGAAGAAGCCCCTAATTCAGCGAGCAGCCGCGACACCGTTCGCTCGTGCGCAACGTAATCCGGATGAGACGAATCGACGACGTGAAGCAATAGATCGGCTTCCGTCACTTCCTCGAGCGTCGAGCGGAACGCGGCGACAAGTGTCGTCGGCAAGTCTTGAATGAACCCGACCGTATCGGTGACAAGCACCGTGTAGCCGCATGGCAAGACACATTTGCGCGTCAACGGATCGAGCGTGGCAAACAACAAGTTTTCTTCCAACGAATCGGCGGCGGTCAGCCGATTGAAAATCGTTGATTTGCCGGCGTTTGTATAGCCGACGAGCGCCACTTGAAACGCTTGGTTTTTTTGCCGGCGCTCGCGGTAGCGCCCACGGTGCTTGGCGACGCGCCGCAGTTCCGCCTTAATGTCATCAATGCGGCGGCGAATATGGCGGCGGTCGGTCTCGAGCTTCGTCTCCCCCGGGCCGCGCGTGCCAATGCCGCCGCCCAAGCGAGACAGCATCTCCCCTTGGCCGCTAAGGCGCGGCAGCATATATTCGAGCTGGGCGAGCTCGACTTGCAGCTTTCCTTCTTTTGAGCGGGCGCGCTGGGCAAAAATGTCTAAAATCAGCTGCGTCCGGTCAATCACTTTCACCTCGCCAAGCAGGTTTGTCAAATTGCGCGCCTGGCTTGGGGAAAGCTCGCTGTTGAAAACGACAAGATCCGGTTCGAGCTCCTTGACAAGGGCGGCGAGCTCTTCCGTTTTCCCTTTGCCGATATACGTCGCCGGGTGCGGCGCTTCACGTTTTTGCGTCACCTCTGCCACAACCTCGCCGTTCGCCGTCGCAACGAGCGAAGCGAGCTCCTCCATCGAATAGCGAAACCGTTCATCATCGACACCAGCGAGCTGGCAGCCGACAAGGATCGCTTGTTCACGGCTCATGGCATCCCCCTTCCTTTCCCTCGCGGCGAACATGTTCTCTACGTTCATGATACCAAATCCCACCGTCGGTCTGCTAGTTCGTTCCAAAAAAATGATTGATTTTCCGCCGCTTTTGCCCCTACAATGATACAAGAACACCGCACGGAAAGGAACAGCACGAATGACGTGGGAAGTATTGAGCATCATCGGCACGATCGCCTTTGCCATTAGCGGGGCGATCGTCGCGATGGAAGAGGAGTACGATTTGCTTGGGGTGTACATTTTAGGGATTGTCACCGCTTTTGGCGGCGGGGCGGTGCGCAATTTGCTGATCGGGGTTCCCGTGTCGGCGTTATGGGAACAAGAGCCGCTCTTTCTTGTCGCTTTGGCGGCCATGACAGTTGTGTATTTGTTCCCAAAGCAAATGCTGCCGCCGTGGAAGCGGTGGGGCAACTTTTTTGACGCCCTTGGGCTGTCCGCGTTCGCCATTCAAGGAGCGCTGTATGCCGTCAACATGGGTCATCCGTTAAGCGCGGTCATCGTCGCCGCGGTGTTGACCGGAAGCGGCGGCGGCATCATCCGCGATGTGCTCGCCGGACGGAAGCCGCTCGTGCTGCATGCGGAGATTTACGCCGCCTGGGCGATTTTGGCCGGCCTTGCCGTCGGGTTGAAATGGACGGATTCGCCCGTAGAGCTGTATATGCTGTTTATCGCCGTCGCCGCTTTGCGCATTTTGTCCTACACATACGGTTGGAAGCTGCCGCGCCGGGCGGTTGGGGAAACAGCGGGCGAGCCATGATAAAACGGCAAAATTGATTCGTACGAAAAGAGAGACGGCTCCTCGCTTTGATAATAGATGCAATTTAAAGCTTTAACATTTTTCGTCTTTGCCGGTCATTGCATCCGACTGTCGAGTGACCGAACAACGCCGCTTAAAGACCCATGAATGGGTCTGTGAAGCAAGTCGTTGTTCGGTCTTCCGTCACGCTAAGGCGTGACGGAGGCAAGCGTGTGGCTTGCCTCCGTCAGTCGAAAATGGGCAAACCACTTTTCTGTCAAGGATATGTTAAACTTCTTTGTTGCATCTATCCTGAAAATACCCGAACTCCAAAATGTGTAAAGTTGTAAAATTCAACATAGAGGTCTTTTCATCCTTCCGATGGTGACGAAATTTTTTTGTCATGGGAGTCTATATATAGTTTGCTGACGCTTTCCTTTACGCGCTTTGCTCGCTTCGCACCGCCACGGCCACGCCGGCAGCAATGAGCGCCCCGCCGAGCCAAAACGAGACATCGAGTTGCTCTTGTAAAAACAGCCGGCCAAAGAGCGAGCCGACGAGCGGCTGGAAAAAGAAAAAGAGCGAGCCGACGCCGGCGTCAATCATTTCCATCCCTTTGTTCCAAAGAAAAAATGCCCCTGCTGTCGATATAACGCCAAGATACAACACCCCAAGGGCGACGGGAACACTCCAATGGCTCGCAGCAAGCCCCGGCCCTTCGGCGAGCATCATCGGCGTCATGCCAATGAGTGCCACAAAAATGGCATACGTGGTGATCGAAAACACGGACAAGCGGGCCGAAGCGATTTTCACGAGCACCGACAACAGCGCCCAAGTGACCGCCGCGCCGACTAAGCAAATGTTGCCAAGAAACGTTGATTCTTCTCCGCCTCCTAAGCCGACGATGACGATGACACCCGCTGTCGCCAGTAGCAGCGCAGCCATTTTCCGCCATGTGAGCGTCTCGCCAAGCAGCCAGCGGGCAAACAAAACGACAAACGCCGGGGTCGAGGCGGTGATGAGGGAAGCGGTATGGGCGTTCGACCATTTTGTGCCGACAAACTGCAACGAAATGGAAACGACATAGCCGATGATTCCGATTGCGATGACCATCCCCCAGTCGCGCCCGCTCTTTGGCGGGCGCTCCCGTTTCGCCGTGGCGATGGCACCAAGCACAATCAAGGCGACGGCGTAGCGCAGCCAGACAAGCGTAAACGGCGGAATGTAGTCCAACACGTATTTGCTCACGACGTACATCCCGCCCCAAATGCTGGCAGCAAGCGATAAATACAAGGAAGCAAGAGCAGGTTGTTTCATGGCATCGATCCCCTTTGCGTTCTTCTTTCTGCTGCTGACTCCAAAAGCAAAGCCGTTATTTTCAGAACTAACAGCCAAACAAGACGGTGCTCGATCAGCTAGACGTCGCTTTCTTCCGGAGGAAACACAGGGGCGAGCGGAACCGTCAAATCCGGTTGCCAAAACGAAACCAGCTCATCGCGCGGATTTCCTGGGCGGCGAAATGAATCGCCTGCTGCCCCGAGCCGCACATCCGGTTGATTTGCACGGCCGGCACTTCGACCGGAAAGCCAGCTTCGAGCGCCGCGAGCCGGCCGATGTTGTATCCTCTTTTTTGCGGCACAAAAAAGAAAGGAAGACCTCTTTCTTTCGACAAGAAAAAGAAAGAGGAGCCTCCTTGGCTTTTTTATCATCTCGCGCCGAGAAGACCCCCACTTCCACGCGTGAGCGTAGGTGGGAGAGCGTTCAAGCATGAATCACTAAATCGCGGTCACGGATCGTCATCAGCTCTTTTTTGTCATAGCGCCCTTCGTGCAGAAGACGGACCGCCTGCTTGCGGATCGCTTTTTCGATTAAGTTGCGCACATAGCGGCCGTTGCTGAACTTGAGGCGGCCGGTCGCTTCCAGCGTCCCTTCGAGATGAATGTACAGTTTCCGCTCCGCTTCCGGCGTCATGTCGTATTCGCGCTCACGCAGCATTTGTTTGGCGATTTGCACGAGCTCTTCGACGGTATAGTCCGGAAACTCGATCGTCAGCGGAAAGCGCGACGGCAACCCTGGGTTCAACGATAAAAAATAGTCCATTTCTTTCGGATAACCGGCTAAAATGACAACCAAATCGTCGCAATAGTCTTCCATTCCTTTCACAAGCGTATCGATCGCTTCCTTGCCAAAGTCTTTTTCCCCGCCGCGGGCGAGCGAATACGCCTCATCGATAAACAAAATGCCGCCGCGCGCTTTTTTGATCAAATCGCGCGTTTTGCTCGCCGTATGCCCGATGTACTCTCCGACCAAATCGGCCCGCTCCGCCTCGATGAAATGCCCTTTGGACAGCACGTTCATCTCAAAAAACAGCTTGCCGAGCAAGCGAGCCACCGTCGTTTTGCCGGTGCCGGGATTGCCTTTGAAAATCATATGGAGCGCCTGGCGGTTGGCCTTTAAGCCGTTCTCCTTGCGCAGCCGGTTGATGTACAGCCAGGCGTAAATTTCCTTGATGATTTTTTTGACATGATCAAGGCCGATCAGCTGATCAAGCTCCTTTTGAATATTGCGGAGCGCCTGATGCTCTTCGCCATCGAGCCAGTCGTTTCTCTCTTCTTTCACTAAATGGTTTACCGTTTTGGAGTTCAACACGATGTTGATTTGCCCTTTCGCCTTGTTCATCGTCAATTCTGACAAGGGGCGTCACCTCGCTTACCATTTTCTTCCATACGCACCCGTTCCGACTTGGCTTTTGACGCCTTGCCTTTTCGTTACTAGTATACGTACGCCGCCGCCGATCCGTGACAATCGCCCAAACGAACAGCGGGTCGGCTATAGCGGAAAAAGTTTGTATATGTTTATTCACAAAAGCGGCGGTTTACGCATCTGAATTCACCTCGTCCCTCACTTCCCTTCGGGTGACGCAGGAGCTTGTCGATCAAATAGCGGGCGCGGAAGGAAAACGGGAAATGGCAAAAGGCGCCCTCCGCGAAGGAAGGCGCCTTTTTTCGGCGGCGCATGTACCGTCGGTCTTACTGTTCGGTTTCAAAATGGATGTTCCGCTCCGGCGCAAACGTCGAAATGGCGTGCTTGTAAATGAGCTGTTGTTTTCCTTGCACTTCCAAAAGTACGGTGAAGTTGTCAAACCCTTTAATGTATCCGCGCAGTTGGAAGCCGTTCAATAAGAAGACGGTCACTTGAATGCCCTCTTTGCGCAGCTGGTTTAAAAACTGGTCTTGAATATTGATCGTATTTTTCATCAAACGTCCTCCTCTTTTCTCTCTAAGGATATAATTATATATTCGCTTCAAGTTGAAGCTTTCCTGCTACATAGCGAGAAATTTCCTCCACCTTGGCGGCGAACTGCCCAGCGTCGGTCATGTCAAACCATTTCACCGGCATTTGGTTGCGAAACCAAGTGAGCTGCCGTTTCGCATAGCGGCGCGAATTTTGTTTCAGCAGCTCAATCGCTTCATCAAGGGAAACGCGGCCGTCAAAATAGTCGTACAGCTCCTTGTAGCCGATGGCTTGCACCGCCTGGCAGTCGCGCAGGCCGCGGTCATAAAGCGCCCTCGCCTCTTCGATCAACCCTGCGGCGATCATCTCATCGACCCGCTCGTTGATGCGGCGGTAAAGCGCCTCCCGCTCCGCCGTCAAGCCAACGATGGCCGCCTCATACAAAAGCCGCTTTGACTGCCCTTGCTGCCACTCGCTGAACGGCTTTCCGGTCGAGTGATACACTTCTAAGGCGCGGATGACGCGGCGGATGTTGTGCGGATGAATGCGGGCCGCACTTATTGGATCAACCGCCTCAAGCCGCCGGTGAAGCGCTTCGGCTCCTTGCTCGGCCGCCAGCTGTTTGAGCGCCCGGCGGTACGCTTCGTCGGAAGGGGCGGCGGAAAATTGGTAATCGTAAAGGGCTGCCTGAATGTACAGCCCGGTGCCGCCGACGATGATCGGCAGCCGGCCGCGCGCCGAAATCTCGGTGATGAGCGCACGGCAAAGCCGCTGAAATTCGACGACGGAAAACGGTTCGCACGGCTCTTTGATGTCCAGCAAATGATGCGGGATTCCTTCCATCTCATCGGGCTTCACTTTCGCCGTGCCAATGTCCATCCCTTTATAAATTTGCATCGAATCGCCGCTGATGACCTCTCCGCCCAGCTTTTTCGCCAACGCGATGCCGAGCTTCGTTTTGCCGACCGCCGTCGGCCCGACGATGACGGCGACTTTCTCAGCCATAGCGCGTCACTGCTTTCTGTTGTGGGACTTGTGTCAACCATCATTATACATAAAAACAGCTGTGCATGGAACCATTTCTTTCATACGTTTTCTCCATCCACAAATCGTTTTATACATGACAGCGCGAAAAATCGCCTTTCTTCCCTTTCGCCATAACCATATGGAAAAAAATGAACGCCATAAAAGGCGCTCATCATAATGAAAACTTGTTGACAATCGCCTGCAAATCGTCCGCCATTTTCGAGAGCGACGCGGCCGAAGCTGAAATTTCCTCCATCGAGGCCAGCTGTTCCTCGGTCGCCGCCGACACCTCCTGCGCACCGGCCGATGTCGACTCGGCCACGTCGGCGACAAGCCGGACGGAGCGCACCATTTGCTCCGAAGAAGAGACCATGTCGCTGACCGCGGTGGATACGTCGCGGATTTGCGCCGCAACTTCGTCCACGGCGGCGCGAATGCGGGCGAACATTTCTCCCGAGGCGCGAATGACGTTCGTTCCGGCCGTCACTTCGTTGACGACCGACTCCATCGATTGGACGGCATGGACCGTTTCTTCTTGAATGGCATCGATCAATTCCGCGATTTGCTGGGCCGATTGGGCCGATTGCTCGGCGAGCTTCCGCACTTCGTCAGCAACGACGGCAAAGCCGCGCCCGTGCTCGCCGGCGCGCGCCGCCTCAATCGCGGCATTTAACGCAAGCAAATTCGTCTGCGCCGCAATATTGCGGATTGCTTCGATGATGGAGCCGATTTGCTCGGAACGGTGGCCAAGCCCTTTAATGAGGTCAGCCAGCCGCTCGACCGTATCGTTCACTTTGTTCATTTACGCGACGCCCGCCTCGATCGTTTGCCCGCCCTCAGCCGCTTGTCTCGACGCCTCACTAGCGATGGCGGACACGCTTTGCGCCCGTCCGGAAATTTGCTCGATTCTCTCAGACATCGAATCGACCGCGGCGGACGTTTCTTCCACGCTTCGCATTTGCTTGTCCATGCCGGAAGCAACGCCCTGAATCGTCATGGCGATTTGCTCGGTCGCCTTGCTCGTCTGTTCGGCGCTCGCTGCCAGCTCCTCCGACGAAGCGGCGACTTGCTCGGCGTTTTGCGCCACTTCCTTTAGCACTTCGCGCAAATTTTGGGCCATTTGTTCAAACGAAGCGGCCAGCTCGCCGATTTCGTCCCGGTTGCGGACGCCGGTTTTCGTCTTGGTCAAATCGCCGGCAGCGATCCGACCAGCCGCATCCGACAGCACCAATAGCGGGCGGGAAAGCGAGCGGCTGATGTAATAGCTGACGGTCGCTCCAGCCGCCACCGTCAACAAGCCGACGATGATGATCAGCCGCTTGACCGCAGCCGCCGATGCGCTCGCATTATCATTAGCTTCCTTCATTTCCTGCTCCTGGAGAGCGACCAATTGATTCTCCTTTTCATCAAATTGGGTTGTTAAGTCGCGCCCTGTTGTGGTCACAAGGGCGATGTACTGCTCCGGTTTGTTTTGCGCTTTTAAGTCGAACGTTTTTTGCCCAAGTTCGTAAAACTGCTGTTCAAGCAAATCGAGCTCGGCAAGCTGCTGTTTCGTTTCTTCCCGCGTCAGCTTCGCCGCAAGCTTTTCGCTTATTTTCTTGTACTCCTCATGCGCTTTTTCAAAGTTTTTCCTTAACGTCTCATCGCCAGTCAACAAATAGCCGCGCATGCTGCCGACTTGGCGGTGGATGAGCACCTCCAGCTCCTTGACGTTGACGAGATTCGGCACCCGTTTGTCAATGACAGTATATGTACCGTTCAGTTTGGAAATTTCGTAATAAGAAAAGCCGACTAGCCATACAATCAATACGCAGACAAGGCCAAACCCAGCCAGCAGTTTTCTGCGCACGGTCATTTTCATGTTCATTGGCAAATCCTCCTTCTGTGAATCAGTATGTTGTTCTATCTACATTATCGGATGATCACAGACAATGTTTAGGGTTTTTTTGGCTCTTTTGCCATCTTTGATGAAAAGGCCTGCTTCATTGAGAAAATCAACTGGATTTTCTCAATGAGCCTCCTCTTTCACCGTCAACTCGCAAAGAGCAAACAGGCCGCACCCATGCCGCTTCCCCGCCTTACGCCGTTCCTTCCGGCTGCCACGTGTTTCGGCCGGCTTCGGCTTCATCATGAATGAAAAGCGAGGTGACAAGCGCGGCGATGCTGCCAATGAGGCCGAATAAAAACAAATGATGGATGCCGGTCATAAACGTCGGCGCCTTCGTCAAAAACGCTCCCATGACGGTCACGCTGATCGCCGTGCCGATATTGCGGCAAAACATAAAAAAGGATGTCGCGATTCCTTTTTCATGAGCGTCGGCAAGCTGCTGCGAGCCAATGACCCCAACGGTCGACGTCAACCCGAATGACAGCCCTTGGACAAACATGACGAAAAAAACATACCAAAATCCGTGACTTTCGTTCAGCAGCGCCAGAAGCAGGCCGGACGCAACCAGCAGCACATTGCCGATGATGAGAAGCGGACGGTAGCCATAGCGCAAAATCCATTTCCCGGCCGGCACGGCGGCGATCATCCAGCCAACGGACGAGCCAAGCAAGGCAACGCCGCTGATAAATACCGATAAATGAGCAACATTTTGCAAAAAGAGCGGAATGTAGCTTGACGTGCCAAACAGCGCGACGCAGCTGACAAAGCCGTTAATGTTCATCCATTTGAGCGTGCGGTGATGAACAAGTGAAAGCGGCACGAGCGGAGACGGCTGCCGTTTTTCGAAAAAGTAAAACGCAACAAGTAAGAGCGCGCCGGCCGCCCCGTACCACCATTGCCCCCGCGCAACGACGGTGACGAGCAAAAGCAAGCTGATCGCCGCCGCAAACAGCACCGCGCCCATATAATCAACCGCCGCCCGCTTCGGTTCATATACTTCTTTATATGGAAACAACGTCACAAGCGAGAGCAAGCAGATGGGAATGTTGACATAAAAAATCCAGCGCCATGTCGCGTATTCGACAAACAGCGAGCCTAAAAGCGGCGCCAAGACGGCGGAAATGCCCCACATGGCGGTAAAAAACGCCTGGATCTTTCCGCGCTTTTCCACCGGAAACAAATCACCGGCGATAATGGCCGGAAACGGCATCATAAACCCGGCGCCGACCCCTTGTACGGCGCGGAACAGGACGAGTTGCACCATATTTTGCGACAAACCGCAAAGAAGCGAGCCAATCAAAAATAAAATGATGCCAAAGCTGAATACGTTTTTGCGGCCAAACAGGTCGGACAGACGGCCGGCAATCGGCGACAGGACGGTCGTTGTAATCATGTATGACGCAAACGCCCAGGCGTACAAAGAAAACCCTCCAAGCTCTTTGGCGATGATCGGCATTGTCGTGTTCATGATGGTCGTATCCATGGACGCGACGAGCATCGCCAGCACGATGCTGACCATGACCGACAGGCGGCTGCTCATACAAATAACCTCCTTTTTTGGTAAACTACAAGTATTTTATTTTACACGATAAAAAATCATGGCACAAAATGATATGCGTCAAAAATTTGGATCGTTTGTATTCATTGTCGAATTTTGTTACCCTAAAAGTGCAAAGCCCCAAAACCGCTAACACGATCCTCATGAGATTATTGTACAAATAAGGAGGAATGAGATGAAAAAAACAACAAGCGTCTTTTCTATTTCCATTGTGATCGCCATTGTGTTTATTATTTGGGGAGTCGTTCCGGAGTCTTTGCTGCCACGCTACAATTTAAAGGCGGTCAGCAACGCGGTACACTCGTTTCTGATCGATAAATTCGGCTGGTTTTATTTGCTCAGCGCTTCGTTGTTTTTGGCGTTTTCTTTGTTTCTTATTTTTTCCCGTTACGGAAATATCCGCCTCGGCCGCGACGGGGAAGAACCGGAATACAGCTATATGACGTGGTTTGCCATGCTGTTTAGCGCCGGAATGGGAATCGGGTTAGTGTTTTGGGGAGTGGCCGAACCGGTGTCCCACTATTACACGCCGCCAACAGGAGAAGAGGCAACGGCGGAAGCGGCCCGTCTGGCCATGCGCTACTCGTTTTTCCATTGGGGGCTGCATCCATGGGCGATCTACGGCGTCCTTGCCTTGGCGCTCGCTTACTTCCAGTTTCGCAAGCGAGAAGCCGGGGTCATCAGCCGCACGCTGCGCCCGTTGCTAGGAGCGCGGACAGAAGGCGGTCTCGGTGTAGCCATTGATACGCTAGCCGTATACGCAACCATTTTTGGCGTCGCCACCTCGCTAGGGCTGGGAGCCATTCAAATCAGTGGGGGATTGCATCAGTTGTTCCCAAATATTTCAAACTCTATTTCAACACAACTGCTCATCATTGTGGTTGTCACGGCTCTGTTTATGCTCTCGGCGCAAACCGGCCTAAACAAAGGCATAAAATGGCTGAGCAACATCAATATTGCGCTCGCATTGTTGCTTATGTTGTTCATGCTGTTTGCCGGTCCAACGAATTTTATTTTGGATGTGTTCACGTCGACGATCGGGACGTACTTACAAAATCTTCCCTCGATGAGTTTCCGGCTCAACCCGTTCGAGCAAAATGATTGGCCGAAAGTGTGGACCATTTTTTATTGGGCGTGGTGGATCGCATGGGCGCCGTTTGTGGGGACGTTTATTGCTCGCATTTCCCGTGGGCGCACGATCCGTGAATTTATGATCGGTGTCTTGGCGGTTCCAACGATTTTCAGCGCCCTTTGGTTTTCCGTGTTTGGCGGCTCAGCTCTTTATTTGGAGCAGTTCCAACATGCCGGCATTGGCGAGGTAATGAATGAAAAAGGAGTAGAAATAGCTCTGTTTTTTACATTCGAACATTTCCCATTCGCTCCATTGCTCTCGGGAATTGCCATTTTGCTCATTTGCACATTTTTCGTCACATCGGCAGACTCAGCAACGTTTGTGCTCGGCATGCAAACCACTAAGGGCAGTTTAAACCCGCCAAATTCGGTCAAGTTCGTCTGGGGCATCATTCAATCGGCAGCTGCGGCGATCTTGCTGTGGACTGGCGGTCTGCAAGCGTTGCAAACCGCTTCGATCATCGCTGCATTCCCGATTGCGATCATCATGATTTTGATCGTTCTGTCCCTTATCCGTTCATTTCAGGAGGAAGTGACGCGAAAAGCGAAAAAACCCATCCAATAATGACCAAAGGTGTCCCTCAAGCAACGGGACACCTTTTCTTATTATAGGATGTACGAAATGATTGACAGGCCTTATGATTCCCTTGGTTGTGACGATCAGCAGCTGAAGCAACATCTTTGCACGGGATGCATAAAAAAAGGCTGCCCGCCAAAGCCACAAATGTGCTTTATGCGAGCAGCCTTCCGCCGCATTCGGTTATGTTTAAGCCGACGTCCATACGCATCCCGTTAGTTAAGCACCCGGACCGCTTTTACAAACCGCGTTTTCCAATATGAGGACGTGAGCGATGAATACGTGACACCGAGCGAAACGGTGGCGTTGATCATTTGCCCGTTGCCAGCATAAATGCCGACGTGGTTGATTGTGCCGTTCGAATCGGTATCAAAAAAGACGAGATCGCCTTTTTGCAACTGGCCAAACGACACCGTTCTTCCCGCTTGCGCCTGAGCGATGGATGTGCGCGGCAGCGAAATGCCGGCTTCGCCAAAAACGCGCATCGTAAACGATGAGCAGTCAAACACATCGGTGCGCGACGGGCTTGCTCCATACAAATAGCGCGCCCCTAAATATTTTTCCGCAATATCGATGATTCGGTCGGCAAGCGATGCGGAGGACTCAGTGGCAGCCGAGTTGGCGGCCGACACCTGCTGCTTGGCCTCCCGGACATCAGCCGTTCCGCCCGCCACTTTAATGGCTTGGCCAATGCGGATGGTGTTCGGGTTTGTAATTTGCGGATTCAGTGCCAATAGACGGTCGACCGTCGTTTGAAACTTGTTCGCAATCCCAAGCAGCGTATCCCCCGCCTGCACGATATACCGGCCGCTTGTCGGCACGGCTGCCGGCTGCACATTGTATGTATTGGAACGTTCCTGTCCCCCTGCTACTTGCAACTTCTGCCCGGCGCGAATGAAGTCTGGGTTCGTAATGCTTGGATTGAGCTTGAGCAGCGCATCCACAGTCGTGCTAAACTTGCGGGCGATTCCGCTTAGCGTATCACCAGGCTCGACCGTATATGTATTCGAAGAAGATTCGTTTGATTTATTTGGTTCATTGACGCGCAATACTTGTCCGGGAAAAATCAAATCCGAAGACAAATCGTTTTCTTGCTTTAACGCTGCGACCGTCGTGCCGGATTGCCGGGCAATCTTCCAAAGCGTATCGCCTTTTTGCACCGTATAGCTCGCCGCCGATGCCGCGTGGCCGGCCAACAAGGAACCGATCAACGTGCTTGTCAATATAACCGTTTTTTTCATGCTGCATCCCCCTATGACGTCGATGTATCCATCTTTATGTATCCATGTTTATACAAAATTCGCTATCACTCTACAAAATTCACCACGTATTCCTACACATGAGCCATTATAGTAAAATCAAAGCAATCCGTCTGTAACAGAAAGAATAAAAGTAGATTACAAAACGATTACAAAAAGCGCCCCCTTTGTCGCACAAAGGGGGCGCAGGCTACATCACCCGTTTAAATAGTTTTTCAATTTCATATGTCGAAAAATGAACGATGATCGGCCGGCCGTGGGGACAAGTAAATGGGTCCGTCGTCTGCCGCAGCGCCTCAAGCAAAGCGAACAGTTCATCCTGGCGCAAATGTTGGTTTGCTTTAATGGCGCGCTTGCAGCTCATTAAGATCGCCGCTTGTTCGCGCAATTGCTTGATGTCGACCGTTTTGGCCGCCAACACTTGTTCGATCATTTCCTCGATGATTTCCCTTTCTCTCCCTTTCGGAAACCACGTCGGATGGGAGCGAACGAGAAACGCCCGCGGCCCAAACGGCTCAAGAAACACGCCGCAGCGCGCCAGCTCATTGCGGCAGGCGGCGATCCGCTCGTACTCGTCGGCTGGATATTCAAACATCAACGGAACGAGCAGCTCCTGCACTTCCTTCGTGGCTTCGCCGAGTTTTTCCCGGAAATATTCATAGTTGATCCGCTCTTGAGCCGCATGCTGATCGATCATATACAGCCCATGTTCGTTCTCCGCCAAAATGTACGTCCCATGCAATTGTCCAATCGGATAAAGCGGCGGCAGGCGATCGGCCGCCGCTTTATCTTCCGCTTGCCCATCTGTCGGCAAGCGGAGGGCACGCCGTTCTTCTCCCACCTCTTCCTCCTGCTTTCGCTCGAAAGCGGGCCCATGTTCGTCCGGTATTCCCCATTCATCCGTCCGCACAGCCGCGGATGGCCGCTCAGCCGGTGCGTCACCGGTTAGCGGCGCAAAAGGGGTGGTCGCATCTTCCCCGTCGCCGATGTCGCTCGATAAGACAGACGGCTCGCGGACGCGATGAGTGAACGTCCAAGCCGCCTGCTCCGCCTTTGGTTTTGCCAGCTTGCTGTCGGCCGATACGGACGGAATGAGCGTCCGCTCGCGAAATGCCTGGCGGATGGCGTCTGTGACGAGCTCATTCAGCTCTGCTTCCTTGCTAAAGCGGACTTCGAGCTTTGCCGGATGGACGTTGACATCGACAAGCACCGGATCCATTTCAATGGATAAAAACACAATCGGATAGCGGCCGATCGGCAAGAGCGTATGGTAGCCGGCTTCAATCGCTTTTATGAGCGGCACGCTGCGCACATAGCGGCCATTGACAACAAGCGAGATGTAGTTGCGCGAGGCGCGCGTCACGTCCGGCGGCGAAATGTAGCCGCGAACGGTAAAATCGAGCGATTCCGCTTCGATGGGGATCATTTGTCTCGCCGTCTCGGCGCCGTAAATAGCGGCGAGCACGTGCCGGACATCGCCGCTGCCATTGGTGGCAAGCAATGTTTTGCCCTGGTGGCGGAGGCGAAATGATACGTCCGGATGGGCGAGCGCCAGCCGGTTGACGACGTCGGCCGCATGGCCGAGCTCGGTGTGGATCGTTTTCATATATTTCAAGCGCGCTGGGGTGTTGAAAAACAAGTTCGATACG
The DNA here is from genome assembly GCF_001414205.1 of Geobacillus sp. Sah69. Taxonomy (NCBI): domain Bacteria; kingdom Bacillati; phylum Bacillota; class Bacilli; order Caryophanales; family Anoxybacillaceae; genus Geobacillus; species Geobacillus sp. Sah69. Next base: position 31,208 of record NZ_LLKS01000051.1, read on the forward strand.
GTAATATCCGTCCCTTTACGCCCCGCCGCCCGCTCGCGGGAGACGAGTGCGCCGCCTTGAAGCACAAGCTTCGTTCCCGGTCCGCTGCCCGTGCCGGTCGTCAGCTCCACTTCGGATACAGAAGCGATGCTCGGCAGCGCCTCACCGCGGAACCCGAGCGTGCGGATGCGGAACAAATCGTGCTCGTTGTGAATTTTGCTTGTCGCATGACGTTCAAAAGCGAGCAAGCAGTCGTCTTCCTCCATGCCATCGCCGTTGTCGATGACGCGGATTTTCGCCATTCCCGCCTCTTCAAGCTCGATGTTGATGACCGTACTATGGGCATCAATGGCGTTTTCCACCAACTCCTTGACGACCGAAGCCGGCCGCTCGACGACCTCGCCGGCGGCGATTTTGTTTGCCAGCAGGTCATCGAGCTTGCGGATGCGTCCCATCGGGCCTCCCTCCCTCTAGAAATGTTGATCTATCAAGGCTTTTCGGCCTCTCAGGGGTGTCCAAAAAATATTTTTCGACAAAATCCCTTACATCCTTTTTCAGTTTTGTGGATATTTTACAGACCTAGGGTGCGCTTCGCGGCCACGGCTGGTTATATTTTCCTGCCGCGGGGGGGAAGCATATTCGATGCACCCTTTGGATCTCCGCGTCGCTGATGAGGACGAACCCTCCCATGTCTCCGGGCGTCTTCGCGCCAACATTCCCTCGTTCGGTCTCGTCATCAGGCGGAGGCCGGCCAAGCTCCTTTAGGGACTCAAGGTCGAATGGATGAAATCACGCCAGCTTCTCCGGTGTCATCTCGTTGTCCAACGATTCTTCCGTTCGCAGGGGGGAGGCCTTAGGCCGCCC
>NZ_LLKS01000052.1:0-16079 GCF_001414205.1 Geobacillus sp. Sah69
CCCCTTAGCGGGGTGGGAGACAGTGTCAGGCGGGCAGTTTGACTGGGGCGGTCGCCTCCCAAAAGGTAACGGAGGCGCCCAAAGGTTCCCTCAGAATGGTTGGAAATCATTCGGAGAGTGCAAAGGCACAAGGGAGCTTGACTGCGAGACGGACAGGTCGAGCAGGGACGAAAGTCGGGCTTAGTGATCCGGTGGTTCCGCATGGAAGGGCCATCGCTCAACGGATAAAAGCTACCCCGGGGATAACAGGCTGATCTCCCCCAAGAGTCCACATCGACGGGGAGGTTTGGCACCTCGATGTCGGCTCATCGCATCCTGGGGCTGTAGTCGGTCCCAAGGGTTGGGCTGTTCGCCCATTAAAGCGGTACGCGAGCTGGGTTCAGAACGTCGTGAGACAGTTCGGTCCCTATCCGTCGCGGGCGCAGGAAATTTGAGAGGAGCTGTCCTTAGTACGAGAGGACCGGGATGGACGCACCGCTGGTGTACCAGTTGTCCCGCCAGGGGCACCGCTGGGTAGCTATGTGCGGACGGGATAAGCGCTGAAAGCATCTAAGCGTGAAGCCCCCCTCAAGATGAGATTTCCCACCGCGTCAGGCGGGTAAGATCCCTCGAAGATGACGAGGTCGATAGGTCCGAGGTGGAAGCGTGGCGACACGTGGAGCTGACGGATACTAATCGATCGAGGGCTTAACCTAACAAGAAAAGTGGAGGCCGCCTGCTTATCGGCGAGGCGCGCTGGAGGGCCTGYGAGCGGGCTTAGCCCGCCGCAGCAGGACCGAAGCGTCGCGAGCCGATGGCGGCCGGAACTAGACAGCGAAAAGCGCAGGCGAGCGGCGGCGAGCCGGAGCTAGACAATGAAAAGTGAAAGCGCCCCGGCTTCTTCCCGAAACGGTTATCTAGTTTTGAAGGAATGAATTCTTCTCATGATGCGGAAGTAGTTCAGTGGTAGAACACCACCTTGCCAAGGTGGGGGTCGCGGGTTCGAGTCCCGTCTTCCGCTTTTCCATCATGCGCTCGTAGCTCAATTGGATAGAGCATCTGACTACGGATCAGAAGGTTAGGGGTTCGAATCCTCTCGAGCGCGTTTATTAACTAACTTCAAAAAAGATATTGACAAAAAAACAATTAGCGATTATATTTTTATTGCAGTCGTTTCTAAGACAAGTCCTAATGATATTGATTATGCGGGTGTAGTTTAATGGTAAAACCTCAGCTTCCCAAGCTGAAGTCGTGGGTTCGATTCCCATCACCCGCTTTCCTTTATTTTATCGTGAATATCGTATGGATATTGTTCCAGCAGCTCAGCAGGATAGAGCAACGAGCAAAGTCATCTTTGAAATGGCTACGAGTTGCCCCGACGCATCGGGCTTCTTCGAATCGGCTTGTAGAGGAAGGGGCAGCGAGGATATTGGAGTTTCCTAATGGATTGTGTCCCAGTAGCTCAGTAGGATAGAGCAGCGGCCTTCTAAGCCGTCGGTCGGGAGTTCGAGTCTCTCCTGGGACGCCACTTACATACGATTCGTTCGGGTTAAAATCCTCAAAGCCCTTGATACGACCGCGTTTGCGGTCGTTTTTCATTTTTTGGGAATCTCGAAAAAACGATAGGATCCGAAAAAATTTTGCACGAATTTTGCGCGGTGATCACAGGGCATTATAGAGTTCCATCATGGTTTGATCTACCTGCCGCGATTCTTTTTTTCCTTCTCGTCTATGATGTGAGAGTAGAAATCTTCATTTGAAAGAGCGTGCAAACGTTCCGAAAGAATGTGCAAAATCCAGAATAATCCGTAAAAATTTTGCACATGACTCACATTTCGCACCCTAACAAGGTCAAAACGAAGGATTTTTTATTTCATTTTTCAGAATAACTTCTTGACTGTAGATGAGCAAATTCACTAACATAAATTTACATCGAAACAAAAAAGGAGACATGAACCCGATTCCTTGGTTAGAATAGATGTGCTACCAAACCATTCACAAGGAGGTTCATGTCTCATGAATAGATTAGCACATCATCAAGACGAACCGGATTCTCTATCCGAACGGCGTTGCCGTCCAAGCGAAGCAGTTGGCCCGCTCCATCGAACCGAATGACACTCACCTCGTCACGGTGGGAGAAGAGCATTATCGCGTCTATCGTTACGAAGGAGCGCTCAACGGTCTCGACCATGCGGTGGTGCTGCTCGCTTGGAAAGCCAATCAGCCGATGACATCGGAACATCTTCACTGCGTCTTGAGCACCGACCGGGAGCTAAGCGATGAAGACATCTTGCGCCACTATGCCCAACGCTGGTCGAGCGAATGTTTTTTTCGACAAGCTCGTGGGCGTAACCACCATTGAAAGTTCCTTTGATTGGCCTCATCGCCTATTGGGTCGAATTTTGTCTCGCAAATGAAAACAAATTGAAACGTTCATGGCGGCGAAAGTTTGTTAAAATGTATAGGATAGAAATAAAATTAGAAAACGTGCCATACAATGAACATGCATGGCAAATATACGAGTCAGGTGATCGACATGGGGTTTGAACAGCAACTTGTTCATAAAACATTTTACGAGACGCTCGTCGAGGCGGGGGAACGCGACGTTGTCAGCGCGCTTGGCGATATTTTTTTCACGGCGCATCGGGATGGCGCTGATTTGTCGTCGATTCGCTTTGCCCAAGGGGAAGTGTATTTCCACCGCCGCGACTACGAAGCGGCGATTTTTAAATGGGAACAAGTCCATCACGACGATTTGCGCCCGTGGGCGCAAAAAAATATCGCCGACAGCTACTATGAGCTTGGACGGCTCGAGCTGGCCGAGGAGCTGTACCGTTCGATTGAGACGGAAAGCGAAACGTTGCATGCGGAAATCATTTTGCGCCTGTTTTCGCTCTACCGTGAGTTGGGGGAAAACGCGAAAGCGGATGATATGATTAAGCGCGGTGTGACGTTGTATCCGGATTATCCGAACATGACCGAATGGGCGCGCGCCTTTTTCGAGGAGCAAGGTGATTGGGAAAGCGCCGTCGAGCTTGCTTTAGGAGAGGCGGTGCGGACGTCGGCGCGCCGCTGGGCGGACATCTTGACCGGTTATGTGGAACAAGGACATGCGCGAACGATGGCGCCTGCGCGGTTTTCACGCTGCCTGGCGCTGTTGTACGAAACGGATCGGGTGAAGTTTGAACGGCTTGTGCAGGCGCTATGGAACGGGTATCGGGATGGTGACCTCTATTTTTCGTGGCTCGCGGAGTGGAATCGCCTCTATGATGAGTTGTCGATCGGCCGCGACTACGACTGGAAGCGAATTCCTGGCCTTTTAGGGGAAGCCTATGCAGGATTGATGAAAGGCCCGTACCGATTGAAAGAGTTGGTGGAAGTGGTGCCACCGCTTGTCAAAAGCTGGGTAAGTTTAGCCGACGGTCCGGAGACAGCGGTGGCCGCGGCTGCCTTGTTGGCGTGGAGTGAGAAATTTCCTGAGGCGTTTGAAGAAGAGACGGTCAACGACGCCGCTAAGCGGCTCGTCCATGCGAAACGGCAAGCTGGGGAAGCGGGTGTGTCGCTATTTGAAGAAATTGCCGATTGGGCGGAAGAGCAGCGGGCGGGCTCGCATTTCCGCTTCCGCTGGTTCGTGCGGCAGTTGTCTGATTCGCGGACGCATTTCGTTTTGGTCGCTGGGGCGTCGCGCCATGAGCGGTTGGCGTTTTTGCGGACGTTGGTCGGCGAGGCAGCGTTGGCGGCGCCATCTGCGCCGGTGCTGGCATGGAGAAACGGCGGGGAGATGGAAGTCGCGAAAATCAGCGACGACCAGTTTACCGTTTTTTCGAGCATTGACGAATTTCAACAAGCAACGGGCGGCCGCGGAAGCCGATTCTCCGATGACGCTGTCATTGAATGCACGGCGCCGTTTTCACTCGTGCCGCAAGGGATTGTCTTGTTGGATATCGGCCCGCTCGGCGGGAGCGCTTCATCCGACCATGAAGCGCTTGTGTCGTTTTCGCTTGCTGACAGCATTCTTTTTCTTCTCAACGGCGAGGATCCGTTTTCTAGCGCCGATGAACAGTTGATGTTGCAACTTCGCGAGCGGGCGCCGTCTGCGCCGATGTGCGTTTTGCTTCCTCCGGGCGACGGGATGGTGGATGAAGAGGAGACGGCGAGAATCGTTGAGGAAGTGGAAGCGCACGTTCGTACGATCGTTCCGGAAGCCAATGTCATGGTCTATTCGCCGCATGCGCCAAACCGCAAGCAGCAGCAAGCCCTCGTCGGCTGGCTTGAGGAGATGCGCCGATGCGTGTCCCCTGTCCGCCGCGAGGAAGCGATTTTAACGACGATCCGCCAGTTCATCGCTCATTTGTTCCAGCAGCGAGCCGAGGCGGAAAGTCGACTGGCGGAGCTGGTCGTATGGAAAAAAGAAATGGCGGCCAAACTGAGCGGCGCCATTCATCAGCTTGGCGACCTGCAAGAGGAGAAAACGGCCAAAACGGAAAAGTTGTTCCACACCGTCTTGGCGGAAATGCGGGGCGAGCTGTTGACGGCGATTTCCGATCTGTTGCGCAGCATGGCGGATCTTGTGAGCGAAGACAGCGATTTTTCCCGCTTGCATCTTGAACTGAACGACAAAGCGAACGAACGGCTTCGCGCTTACCTTGATGAAGAGGCGCTGCCAAAGCTGCGCCGCGCCATGGAACAGTGGATTGCAGCGACGGAAGACGAATTCAACGAATGCCAGGTGTTTTTGCATGAAATGGGCGAAGGGTTTAACGCCATGTTCGGCCAGGAACGACTCAAGCTCGAATGCGATTTTCACCTTCTCGCCGATTGGCGGCGCGATACGGATCGGTTGATCAACGGGGTGCAAGTGGGCAAGGTGAACGTTTTCTTGCGGAGAACGCCAAGCCAGCTGCTGTTGAAAGGGGCGGGCAAACTGCTCGGCGCCTTCGCGCAAAATAAGGCGATGCTGGCGCAAAAGTATAAGCAGTTGATCCAGACGCAAGATTACGCTGAGGTGGTGGAGGCGATCATCCAGCAGTTGTTGCTGCCGTTTGAATGGTTTGCCAAATCGCTTGAGCGTGATGTCACTCAATTTTTCCATGCGCCATTGACGGCGCTCGATGAAACGTTGAAACGGCTGGAGCTGGAGATCGCTGCCCAGGAAGGCGAGCTCAAACATATGCGCAAAAACCCTGAGGCGTACCGCGACCCGCTTGTCCTCTTTGGCATCCGTTTGCGGCAATGCGAACAGCTGGCGCAGGCGGCTGCGGCGACGATTCACGTGTAACCATCGGCTGATTGCCGGTGTTGGGCGGGCTCAAACGGACTTTTCACCGCAGGGCCTGCGTATGTGATCCGTTTGACGAAAAAAGAACGAAAACTGCGCCAAAACGGCCATCCCCCGGTCGATGCGAGGGAAATATGGAAAAAGGCTGTTGACAAAAGGGGCTCGCCCCGCTTTTGGCAACAGCCTTGTTTTCTTGCCCGAGCAACTGTGGAATGGAGGGTTATTGCAGCTCAAACGCCCAGTTGCCACTGCGGAAAATCGGCTCGCGCTTCCCGTCTTTCGTCACGCCGTCAATGTTCAGATCAGCTGAGCCGATCATAAAGTCGACGTGGACGAGGCTGTCGTTGACGCCGCGGCGGTCAAGCTCCTCTTTGGAAAGAGAGGCGCCGTTTTCGATATTGGTCGGATACGCCTTGCCGAGCGCCAAATGGCAAGCGGCGTTTTCATCAAACAGCGTGTTGTAAAAAATGAGATTGGACAGCGACACCGGCGATTGGTGCGGCACGAGGGCGACTTCCCCGAGGCGGCGCGCGCCGTCATCGGTGTCAAGCAAGTGCTTAAGCGTCTCATATCCTTGTTCGGCGCTGAAGTCGACGACTTGCCCGTCTTTGAACGTGAGCGTAAACCCATCGATCACGTTGCCGTTGTAATTGAGCGGCTTCGTGTTGCGCACTGTGCCGTTGACGCCGTCTTTATGCGGCATGGTAAACACTTCTTCGGTCGGGATGTTGGGATTGAAGCGCACGCCGCTTTGACTCGTCGCCGCGCCGCCGTGCCAGACGTGCCCGTCGACGAGCTCGACCGTGAGATTGGTGCCTGGCGCTTCGTAAACGAGCTGTTTGTATTGCTTGTTGTTTAAGTAATCGACGATGCGGGCGAGCCGGTCGTTATGTTCGCGCCAGGCAGCGATCGGATCGTCTTGGTCGATGCGGGTGATGCGGAAAATCGCTTCCCATAATTTGTCGATGGCTTCTTCATCGCGCAGATCGCCAAATACTTTTTGCGCCCACGCCGGTGTGGGGACGGAAATGAGCGACCAGCAGTTCCGGTCGGCCATAATGGCGCTCCGGTAGTTGGCGAGCGCTTGCGCTGCTGTTTTATTGGCGGTCGCGATCCGCTTTGGATCGACGTCTTTTAACAAGTCCGGATTCGGGGCGTAAATGGATAAAAAGGCAGCGCCTTGTTCGGCGAGTTCTTCCATCGCTCTTGCCCGCCACATCGGATATTCGGAAAACGCTTCTTCTGGGGCGTGGTGAAATTTAATGTATGTAAGCGCCTCGTCGTTCCACTCGACATACACGTGTTTCGCCCCGGTTTCGTACGCGGTTTTGGCGATTTTGCGGACGAGCGGCGCCGCTTCGAGCGGGGCGTTGACGAACAGCGTCTGCCCGGGCTGAATGTTCACCCCAACTTTCACCGCCAGTTCGGCGTATTTGTCCAATTCCTTCTCCCAACGGTTCATCTTGTTCACTCCTTTTTTTGGATTCATCTCCACTTTATTATAATTCCCACCGCCTCGCAACTTAGGGAACTTTACATGTGGACGCTGTCCGGACGAGAGCGAAACGTTCCGATGTAGGACGCGCCTCATGTTGGAATAACAGGATGGGTTGACACATAACGGTGTTGCCGCACATGGCGCTCGACTTGCTGCCGCCGTGGCTCGCGGGAGTGCTTTTGTCCGGCATTTAAAGCGCCTGATCGGCAAGGGAAAGAACGGTTTCCGCGCTCTCGTTTGGTTGCGGGACGGCGACGGCGGCTCCGACGCTGACTGTGACGACACAAGCAGCGGGCGAGGAACCGTGCGGAATGGCGAGCCGCTCGGCGTTTGCCCGTATGGCCTCAGCGGCAGCCGCTGCTTCGGACGGCGAAGTGTGCGGCAAAATAACGGCAAATTCCTCCCCCCATAGCGCGCTGCCGTCCCGCCGTATTGCTTGGCTGTTTGCTTCAGCGACAAGGCGACTTTGCGCAAACAGTCGTCTCCGCATTGATGGCCGTACGTGTCGTTGAACCGTTTGAACGAATGCGGGCGTCGGCATCAGTCACCATAATCCCTTGGCTCGTATGTTCGACAATTTGCTCGTACAAGTGATCCATTTGTCTTAGTAGCATGTTCTTTCTTTTCCCCTCCATTGAATCGTTCCTTTTCTCTAAAAATTAACATTGTTTATTTTATTTTCCGGTATGAGAGGCAAGGCGCCAATCCTTTTTCCTGTGAGGAAAGGCCTACTGCGATGGAACGAATCTTGCATTTATCATTCCGTCATAACTTTTTGAAGATATTGTGAAATAGTGAGCAACTCTGCGCCGCCAGGCGAAAAAACGATTAAGATAAAAGTGTAAGGAACATCTTCCAAAACGAAAGGGGAGAAACACGATGGTTGTCAAATGGTTGCGCGAACACGTCACGGCATCGGTGTTGATGGTCGTATTCCGCTTGTATTTAGGATATGAATGGATGACGGCAGGGTGGGAAAAAATCACGCAAGGGTTTGACGCCACCGGATTTTTAAAAGGAGCGTTGGCGAAAGCCGCTGGGGAACATCCGGCCGTGCAAAGCTGGTGGGCGGCGTTTATCGAACACGTGGCGTTGCCGAATGTCGGATTGTTCAACGTTCTTGTGCCATGGGGTGAATTTCTCGTCGGGATCGCGCTCATTCTCGGATTGTTTACGACGTTTGCCGCCCTCATGGGAGCTGTGATGAACTTCGCCTTCATGTTCTCAGGCACGACGAGCACGAACCCGCAAATGGTGCTTCTTACCGTCTTTCTCCTCGTCGCCGGGGCCAATGCGGGACGATATGGCTTGGATCATTGGGTGCTGCCATATCTCCGCCACTGGTGGAGGGATAAAACGCATCGTCCACACCGACCGGCCTCATCGCATCAATGACCGTCACCAAGCCGCATGCGCTGCTTCAGGCTTCCTCCTTTTCCGAACGGCCGCTCCTTCTCCAACGTGGAAGGGGGTGGTCGTTTGCCGCGTCGGATAAAATGATTGGCTGTTCGAGAAAGGAATTTGGCGAATGACGGCGAAATGATATGCATATGGATGAAGCAGGAGACATGAACAAGTATTTGAAATCGTTTTCTGCAAGGTAACATACTAACCATTCAGTATTTTTTTATAAGGGATGGTGAAACGAATGAATGAAACACGCCCATACTGGCCGAGCGGGCTGCCGAAGGAACTCCGCTATGAGCTCGGCGAACAGCCGCTCTATGGCTATTTGCGCCATCGCGGCGAACGCGAGGAAAACGAGCCGGCGTACATTTTCTATAACAAGGTGATCACGTGGGGAACCTTGCTCGATCACGTTCACCGTTTTGCCCGCTATTTGCGGGAAAAAGGGGTGGAAAAAGGAAAGGTGGCGCCGTCTGAGTTGATCGAATGGGCGAAAGTGCATATGGCGGCGTTCAAGTATCCGCGTTATATCGAATTCATCGATGAATTGCCGGCGACGCCGTCAGGCAAAGTATTGCGAAAGCTGCTTCCAAGAGAATAAATATAGCGGCGGAGTTTGGCGCGGGCCGCCCCGCCTTTTCCGAAAAAAGGGGGATCACGGTGGACAATTTGCGGCAATTAACAGACGAACTGATGGCGAAAAAAGCGAGCGGCTGCTCGCCGCTTGGCCGACGGGGGGTTAATGGAAGTTAATGGGGAATCCCCCTCCGCCAGTGGCGGAGGGGGTGGCGCTGGGCTGTTTCTCTTTCATCGAGGGGCAGCGGTCGGATGCCGCATGTGAGAGGTGAAAAGTCGAAAAATACATTGACAATCCAATGGAAATGGAATATTCTTTAATTAGAAAGATGTCTAAATATCGAATGTTTTTGTCCGTATTTAGATAATTTCCTAAATGTCTAACTATAGACCGGCATGAAAAATCGTTTGCATGTGCCGCGTACGAAGCTGTGATAAACGAAAGATGCCCCTTTAGCGGTTCATCCAACGAAAACTCGTTTGCAAGGTGGAATCGCCATTGTCATTCAACGAAGCGTTTAAAGCGATCGCCGACCCGACGCGCCGGAAAATTTTATCCTTGTTGCGGAACGGGGAGTTGACAGCAGGGGAGATCGCTTCGCATTTTGATATGCAAAAACCGAGCGTCTCGCATCACTTGAAAATTCTCAAACAGGCTGATTTGGTGCAAGACCGGCGTGAGGGACAGCATATCTACTACTCTCTGAACACGACGGTGTTTCAAGATTTGCTGCGCTGGTTTTACGATTTTGTCGAAAGGGGAGAGAAACATGTGGAAGAGTAATCGGCTTGCGATCATGCTTACAGTTTTCGCCTATGTCATCAGTCTGGCTGCCATTCCTTATTTGCCGGATCAAGTGGCCATTCACTGGAACGCAGCGGGTGAAGCCGACGGCTTCAGCAACAAATGGTTGGGTGCCTTCCTTCCCCCCTTATTGATGACACTTCTCATCATGTTGACGGGAGTGTTGCCGAAGTTTGACCCGAAAAAAGAAAGTTACGGCCGTTTTCAAAAAAGCTATCGCATTATCAACGCGGCGCTCGCCTTCTTTTTCTTGCTCCTGCATATCGCAACATTGGCGTACAATCTCGGAGTTCCGGTTGATGTTGGACGGCTTGTGCTGATTGGTGTCGGAGTGCTGTTCATCGTGTTGGGAAACTACATGCCGAAAATCAAACCGAATTATTTTATCGGCATCCGCACGCCGTGGACGTTGGAAAGCGAGGCCGTTTGGAACAAAACGCACCGCCTTGGCGGCAAGGTGTTTATTGTGATGGGGATTTTGTCGATGCTCACCGCGTTTTGGCGCGGGGAGATGAGGGTTGTTTTGTTTCTCGTCATCATCGTTGTCGGCAATTTGTATCTCATCGTTCAATCGTTTCTTTATGAGCAGCAAGAACAGCGCAACCGTTCATAAATAAGCGGCAGGGGGGAGAGGGACGTGGGAATGATCGGTGCGGCGGTGCAGCTTGCCATTTCACTGCTTGTTCCTGTTGGTCTCGCATGGTACGGGAGAAAAAAAGGATGGCTTTCATGGAAAGCGCTCGGCGTCGGGGCTGTTGTGTTTCTCGTTTTCTCACAAGTATTGGAAAAAGCGCTGCACATCGCTGTGCTCGAACCGGGCCGGCCAGCGTTAAAAGGAACAGACAGCGTTTGGCTCTTTGTCCTGTACGCCGCGCTCGCCGCTGGCGTGTTTGAAGAACTTGGCCGCTATGTCGGGTTCCGTTGGCTGCTAAAGCAACATCGCGGATATGGCGATGGTTTATCATTCGGGCTTGGGCACGGCGGGACGGAAGCGGTATTGCTCGGGGCGGTTGGCGCGGTCAATGTCATCGTGCTTGCGAGCTTGATTCAATCCGGATCATTCGACAAAACGATCGCCCCATCGCTTCCGGCAGGACAGGCGGAGCTGATCAAGGAGCAAGTGTTGCACACGCCGTTTGCGATGTACGTGTTAGGCGGCTTGGAACGGCTGTTTGCGCTTACAGTGCACGTGGCGCTGTCGCTCCTCGTTTTGTTTGGGGTGCGGGAGAAGCAATTCCGCTATGTCCTGTACGCCATTTTGATCCATGCGGCGATGGACGTGATGCCGGCGCTTTACCAAGCGAAAGTGGTCACGAACGTTTGGGCGGTCGAAGCGGTGCTGCTTGTTTGGGCGATCGCCGCTGTTTCGTTCATTCGCCGCATGAAACCGGCATTCGAACAGGGAGGAGAGAAACGATGATTCGTGTAAAACGGCTTGACCATGTGCAAATTTGCATTCCGTTTGGCGCCGAAGACGAAGCGCGCGCCTTTTACACCGGTGTGCTTGGTTTTCAAGAAATCGAAAAGCCGGAATCGCTGAAAGGAAACGGTGGACTTTGGTACAAAGTCGGCGATATCGAGCTCCATATCGGAGCAGAAAACCGCGACGGCTACAACAGCAAAAGCCACCCGGCGTTTGAAGTGGAAGATGTCGAAGCCGCGCGCCGTTATTTGGAATCACAAGGCGTCGTGACGCAAGACGAAAAACCGATCCCAGGGGTGAAGCGGTTTTCCTTTCGCGATCCGTTTCACAATCGGATCGAGTTGTTAGAAAAAGGATAAGATCGTTTCATAAGCCGTCCGATCGGGCAGTGCTCTTTTGTTCCTTCGCGATAGTAACCTCTTGTCATTCAGGGCATGCTAGAGACGAAGGAGGAATCGAGATGGAGAGAAAAGCGAACAACAAGCGCAACGACAAATCTGTCCGCACCGCTGATGCCCGGACGGCAGGCCGAGCAGCGATGAAGGAACAAACGGTGCAAGAGGCCTACAAAGAGCGGGAAGAGCTGACGGCCGATTCAATCAAAAAGCGGGAGAAAGGCGATTCCTTTCTCTCGCTTTTTTGCGGTTAAGCATGCTCTTCTAAGCTGGCGACCGGCACGCTTTGTTTTTGCTTCGGGTTGTCAAGCGGGTGGATCGTTGCTACGCCTTTTTGCTGGTCGACATGCTCAATGTAAATGCGCTGGCCGTTGTACGTGACGTTTGCCATCACCGGCGACGACGCGATTTCTTGCGCCCGACGGACATCCATCTGAAACACCTCCTTATTTGCCGATAACATGCATAGTATGACAGGTGTGCGATTGAACTATGCATGTGGCCGAGATCGGAAAGAATAATTTCCAAAACAATGTGCTAAATAATCAATCAACAAAACCAACCATCTTTTCCTAGCCGATTCACACGTTTTAATGTAAACTATTTTTTTATAAATAGTTTACATATAAGGGGGATGGGGATGAAAACCGAACTAACCGCCCAACTGCTCGAATGGGAACAAAAAGCGCAAAAACGCCAGCTGCGCCGGGCAGAGGCGTCAGGCGCTACGGTCATCCCGAACGGAAAGCCGATGTTGAATTTAGCGTCCAATAATTATTTAGGGTTGGCGGATGATAGGCGGCTCATCGAAGCGGGCTGCGAGGCGATGAGGCATATAGGGCCGGAGCGGGCGCGTCGCGGCTCGTCGTCGGCACTCATCCGCTCTATGAGCGGGCGGAAGCCGCATTGAAACAATGGAAAAAGGCAGAAGCGGCGCTTATTTTCAACAGCGGCTACACGGCCAACATCGGCGTGTTGACAGCGTTAATTGGCCGAGATGATCTTGTCTTTAGCGATGAGTGGAACCATGCGAGCTTGATTGATGGCATCCGCTTGAGCAAAGCCGCTTGTTTCCGCTATCGTCATAACGACATGAATCAGCTGGAGTCATTGTTGAAGCAATCTCCGCCCGGTAAGCGGAAATGGATCGTCACCGATGCCGTTTTCAGCATGGACGGCGATTGGGCGCCGCTACCGGAGCTTGTCGAGTTGAAACGGCGCTACCGCGCGATATTGATTGTCGACGAAGCGCACAGCGGCGGTGTGTTCGGACCGAACGGCGAAGGGCTGCTTCACCATTTCGGGCTTGAGAAGGAAGAGGATGTGCTCGCCATCGGCACCTTCAGCAAAGCGCTCGGCAGCTTCGGCGCGTATGTAACAGGAGAGCCGTGGCTGATTGAGTATTTGATCAACAGCGCCCGCAGCTTCATTTTTACGACCGCCTTGCCGCCATCGGTCCTTGCCGCCAATGAAGCGGCTATTCATATCGTTCAATCCGAGCCGGAGCGGCGCCAGCGGCTGCACGCCTTAAGCGAACAGTTCCGCACGAAACTGAAACAGCTTGGGTTTGACACCGGCGGCAGCGAGACGCCGATCGTTCCGGTGATCGTCGGCCCGAACGACCAGGCTGTGGCGATGAGCGAGTTGCTGCAGGAAGCGGGCCTTGCAGCCGTCGCCATCCGGCCGCCGACCGTCCCTGAGGGAACGGCGCGCATTCGCTTTTCCGTCACCGCGGCGATGACGGAAGAAGACATTGATATGGCGGTTGACCGTATCGCTTGGGCAGGAAGGCAGATTGGATTGATTTCATAGGGAAAAACGGCGTCACGAGGAGGAAACGCGTGAGAGAACAAAAAAACCAGCCGGACGTTTTTTCGGCTGGTTTCCTTCGATCGGGATGACAGGATTTGAACCTGCGACCCCACGCACCCCATGCGTGTGCTCTACCAAGCTGAGCTACATCCCGAAATGGATGGTGAGACATTTTCGATTATACAAGAAAAGCAGGACAAAATCAATGGCGAATTTTGCGTTGAGTTGGAAAAGGATGCCGTTGAAAGACTATCGGCATCCTTGTTGCTGACAAGTCTGTTTTTTTCTGTTTTCATGCTCCTTTGAACGTATCTTCCTCTGTCTGTCCGCCCCTGCTTTTGCGACAGAGAATTCGCCATTGATTATACGACAAAGCATGCAAGATATCCCGCTAAAGAACTCGTGATTGGAAACGAGTTGTTCAGCAGAGACTCTTTTTAAGTTGAGGAACTTTGCAAAATCGACTCGACTTCCGCCACAAAAACTGCCGATAGGCCGAAAAGAATGGTTTTCCCCGTCTTCTACACGCCTTGGAAAACGAGCGCGGTGTCAATCGTTCCGATCACAGAATCGAACGTTTCTCCGCAGGCGATGATCGTCTCGGCGTATCGATCATGTTCGAGTGTGCACTGACGGATCGTTTTGTTGTATGGGTCGGCGATCCAGTATTCTTCCACTCCGTAGGCACAGTACAAATCTTTTTTCAGCGTCACATCGATTTTGTAGGTTGACGGGCTGACAACTTCGATGACGATGAGCGGCCGCCCCTTATAGCCGCCGATGATTTTTTCCGGCCGTTCGCAATAGACAGCGACATCCGGCTGGATAAACTCGTTCATCACTTTTCCGTTCTTTTCGAGTTTCACGGACAAGTTTGAAATCGGTTGACATGGGCTTTTTCCTTTGATCATGGAAACAAGATTGTCGCAAACGATTTGATGTTCCCATGACGGGGACGGGGACATGTTGATGGCTTCTTGCATGCTCCTCACCTCTTTTTCATTTCTTTTTCATTATACTTGAAACCGTTCTCCCTTGCCTACAACAGGTTGTTGAGGAGTCAGTCAAGACTTTGTGGAGAACATTTTTTCGGTTCACTACGGGTGTTGTCAATCACTAGTTAGCGAACCATTTTCAGGAATTCATATCGTAAGCGCTTTCGGACTCTCATCCCTCATCTTGAGGCGATGATACGATATTCCATTTTTTTACACCCAACCACCATCCCGGAGCGCCGACAACGCTTGATGGATCGGCGTCCCGGATGACCGCTGCAGACACGGTAGATTCTGACGCACCACATCTGCCCATAACCGTCCGGCCTTCCGTTTGGCCTGTTCGATCCGCTTGGACTTTGTTGAGGCCGAGGCCGCCGTTCGGGTCTCTTCTTCCTCCACCAACTGCCCATTTCTCCGCCAAATCCCGTCGATTCGGGCCGCCATCGCCCTCAGAAACGCCCGAAGCCCTTGGTCTTTCCAGCAGCCTAATTCGGCATCCAGCAAGAAGGTATAGTTCCCCGTTTGCCGGTCATAGTAGTCGTTCCGTCGAAACGTCACTTCTCCAAACAGCGTTTGGATCGTAGTCGGCCGTTTGTCTTTCAGCTGATACCGGCGCTTGTCCCGCGCTTCCGCCAGTTGTTGATCAATCTCCTCCAAAAGGGCCGCCAACAAGACAGCGAACACCTTTTGAAGAGTTCTGACTAATTGTTACTCCAGCTCTTTTAATAAAGGCCATTCTGTGGTAAGATGTTTCATGGACTCTCTCCCTCCTGTTTTCGGTTGATGTTGACAATCACCATCATAGCAGGGAGAGAGTCCTTTTTGCATGACATTTGCTTTTTTCTACCACGCTTCGCTTGGTGGCCCCGACGAGCGTCGCGAACAAAAGTTCACAACCCTCGTCGGGGATCATTTCGGAATGTCACCCACAAATATTTTACTCACACGCAAAGCTCCGCGGAGTATGATGCCAATGCCATAGCTGCAATGATGCCCCTTGATCGTTGCCGCCTCAAAGGGGAAAGGGGGAAAGGACGAGGAATGACGCATGTTTCGGCTTGCAGAAAGACCGCAACGCAGAGGAGAAAGCCGCGGCTTCAAGTGATCTGGCAGTGAACTACCCCCACTTAATTTTCTAGCGAAAATTTGAAGTGGGGGCTTCCAAAGAAGTTTGACTGCTTCAAGCAATCCTTATTCTTTGAGGCGTGTCCACTTCGCCGCTAGAGCATAAGACACTCAGGTCTACAGCTTTACTTTTCTTTAAGATGTTTAATGCGCCATTGACATCAGCATTAATTAGTTTGCCAGACTTTGTTCGATACAAGCCGCGCTTAATACGTTTGCCGCTGAACTTATATTCTTTTGGATTGTCGGCATTATATTCAGGAATCTCATCGCCGTCAAAATTCCTTGTGTTCAAAATAGTATTGTCTGACATTGTACAATCCGACGTTGTACATGTTCTTGGCAATATGGCACAGTTCTCGAAGAGTCAAGTATTCTTCTTTGGTCAAACCATTTAGCTGTTGTTTGATACAAAAATACATKTTTTCACCTCCCATCTAACTATATTATACTATATTTTACTGAATCTATCCTATTTTCAGCAAAATATAGTTAAGGCGATTCATCTCCCACTTACTCCGCTTTGCTTCGTTGAAGTGGGAGTCTTCTCGCCTAATTAAGATAAATGTATTGAACCCCTTTTTGCGCCAAAGAACGGATGTAGCCGCTGGTCAGCCGTACGCCGCGCGAGAGCAACACGCTGCCGTTGGCGGCGAATAAGTCGACAGCGAGCACGTCACCGCTTTTCGCCTGGGAAATATGGATTTTTCAAATCGTTTCCACACTCCGTCCCTTCCACACAAATTAAGAAAAAACACCCATGCCTGTTTTACCATCTTTTTC
>NZ_LLKS01000053.1:0-41714 GCF_001414205.1 Geobacillus sp. Sah69
CCACAGGAGGGACATCAAACACTTGACGGATATCGACTTTGAACGGTTTGACTTCACGCAAAGAAGCTCCACATCCTTGACACGTATGCACACGGTGGACGACACGATGATGTGGATGTTCCACTTGACGGAGCGTCTTCCCCTCATGTCCCTCTTGCCCACCAGGCTTTTTGCCAGACGGCTCGCGGGAGGAACGCTTTTTCTCAAAACGGTCAGAAGATGGGGGCAAATGGCTATTGGAGCTGTTTTTTTTCGTGCGTGCTTCCAGCTCTTGAACACGGTACTTCAGTTGTTCATTTTCTTTGCGTAGCTGTTTGTTTTCTTTCAACAGTTGCTCAATGACTTGTTGCTGGTGAGTAATGAGCTGCTTTTGTTGTTGGACTTTGCCGATTAAGCTCTCAACTGTAAATACAGCTTGTTGTACCGTCAACATGTGATTCACCTCCTTGTCTATCAATATTCACATCATGGACAGGAAAAGCAAAAAATATTCAGCTCACTTTATGATGTGGCTGAATAGTTACCTTAATCCCTAAAATTATTCAAATTAAAAAGTTTACCGTTACTTATGGTACGGCTCCCCCCGATTGATCCGAAATGCGCGGTAAATCTGCTCGAGCAAAATGAGACGCATGAGCTGGTGAGGAAACGTCATTTTCGAAAACGACAACGCCTCGTCAGCGCGCGCCATCACTTGTTTGCTTAAGCCAAGCGAGCCGCCGATGACGAACACTACCTTGCTTTTGCCATAGGTGGCGAGCTCATCGAGACGGGCGGCAAATTGCTCGGACGATTTCATCTTTCCTTCAATCGCAAGCGCGATGACGTGGGCGTCATGCGGAATTTTCGCCAACAGCCGCTCGCCTTCCCGCTGTCTGATTTGCTCTTCCTCAAGTTCGCTTGCCCGTTCGGAGGTTTTTTCATCGGCGACCTCAATGATCTCAATTTTTGCATATGCGGACAGACGCTTTGTGTACTCATTGATCCCTTGAATTAAATATTTTTCCTTCAATTTGCCCACAGCAGCAATGGAAATATGCACACATCATCCCCACCTTACAAACAACTTATCAACAATATTTATCCACATATACACAACACATATCCACATATTGTGCAAAAACATCAGCATCCTACGGCATAGACAGCCTTTTTCTTGCAAAAACGGCACAGTTTTTCGCTGTTATCCACAAACATGACATCAGGGGCCTGCTCCGTCTCATCCACATATTCGTCAATGGCCATATCGATGTGCTCCTCACATGTGAATATCATCATTCTCGCTCCTTTCCTTGTGGAAAAAAGAAGGAGCGTTTCCGCTCCTCCATCGTTTTCGTTTAATACGACTCACGCGCCAACTTCATCGTGACCGTGCGTTTTTCCCCATCACGATAAAACGTGACTTCCATCCGGTCGCCGATCGATTTTTTCGTATACAAATATTTGCGCAAGTCGAGCACATTGCGGATTTTTTCGCCATCAAGCGCCACGATGACATCAAACTGTTTTAAGCCTGCCTGGGCGGCTGGCGACATCGGCACGACTCGGATGACCGCGGCCCCTTCTGTTACATTCGGCGGCAAATGAAGCGTCGCCTGCAAATGGTACGATGGGATGTCGCTCAGCGAGCGAAGTTCAACGCCCATATATGGACGGCGCACTTGTCCGTATTTTTCCAAGTCCGAAATGATCGGAATGGCTGTGTTGATCGGGATCGCAAATCCGATGCCTTCAACCGCCTCTTGGGCGATTTTCATCGAATTAATGCCAATGACTTGCCCTTTGATGTTGACGAGGGCGCCGCCGCTGTTGCCCGGGTTAATGGCTGCGTCTGTCTGCAATACTTCCGCATTCCAATCCGGAGCGCCGTCCTGGTCCAAGTCAACTTCCACCGTCCGGTTCGTCCCGGAAATAATGCCTTGCGTCACCGACCCGGCGAACTGCAGGCCGAGCGGGTTGCCGATGGCGATGACCGGCTCTCCTGGCTTTACCGCGTCGGAGTCGCCGAACTCAGCCACCTTTTTCACATGCTTTGCATCGATTTCCAGCACAGCCAAGTCCATTAGCACATCGCTGCCCAGCAGCTTCGCTGGCACTCTCGTCCCATCTTTGAGGCTCACTTCGAGCTGACTGGCGTTTTCAACAACATGATGGTTCGTGACGATAAACGCCCGTCCTCCCGCTTTCTTGTAAATGACGCCCGATCCGACGCCAGCCTCGCCTCCTTGCGACCAGAAGCTGGTTTCTTGAATGTTGACAACGCCGACAACCGCATCCGATACTTGGTCGATCGCCTTTGTCACCGCCGTCGTCACATCGACGGAAACGCTTTGCCGAACCGCAGGAGCTTCACTTTCCCCTTCCGGCTTCCCTCGTTCCTCTTGCGACGGCACGATGTCGTACGGGAGGACGTCCCAACGGGAAAACGCCGGAATGGACATGAGGACAAGCAATCCTCCTAACACAGCGCCGACAAGCGTGGACAAAAACGAACCGCTGCGCCGTTTCCGTCTCGTTTGCCCGTGCGCTTCGTAATGGTCATCGTAATATCCCACATTCACCACCCTTTCCACATTCGTCTTCATCCCTCATTATAATCATCAATAGAGAAAAAAATCCAACAAACACATTTTCCCCAGTTTAGCCAAAACGCCTCTCATACATACGCCAACGCGGTCGCCCGACGGGGATCGGTGTCGTATAAATGAAAGCGGGCGCCGACTGCCAGCCCTCTTTGTTCCAATATTTGCGCCACAGTCATGCGCGCCAGCTCTTTCATATTGTTATCTTGACTTAAATGAGCCAAATACACTTGTTTTGTCCGCTCCCCGATCACATCGGCAAGCGCCAGCCCTGCTTCCTCGTTCGAAATATGGCCGACATCGCTTAAAATGCGGCGCTTGACGCTCCACGGATACCTCCCCATCCGCAGCATCCCGACGTCGTGGTTGCTTTCAAACACGAACACATCCGCATTTTCGATCGTCTTTTTGATCCGCTCGCTCACGTAGCCGGTGTCGGTGAGCAACGCAAGCTTTTTTCCCCCGTAGTGAAAGACGTAAAACATCGGTTCAACCGCATCGTGAGAGACGCCAAACGATTCGACATCCACATCGCCGAACGTCCTCACCGCGCCGAGTGGAAAGACAAATTTTTGTTCGGCCGGAATGTCGCCGACGACCTGTTCCATCGCCCGCCATGTTTTTTCATTCGCATACACAGGCAGGCGGTATTTGCGAGCGAGCACCCCAAGCCCTTTAATGTGGTCGCTATGTTCATGGGTGACAAGCAGCCCATCAAGCTCCTTTGGATGGCGGCCGATTTCGGCAAACAGCTGCTCAAGCTGCCTGCCGCTCAACCCGGCGTCGACGAGCAAGCGTTGGCGGTCCGTTTCAACGTAAAACGCGTTGCCGGTGCTGCCGCTGGCCAGTACACTAAATCGCATCGTCATTCAAGCTCACTCCAACACACTTCCTTCATCGGTAATGACTTGTCCTTCAAACGCATTCACAAAATAATCTTCTTTCCGATTGACGACGATATGCCATGTCGGCGTCAACACTTGGGAAGCGGTAAACTGGACGAGGCCATAGTAGCCAAGCTCCACTTTCGTGACGCGGTCGCCCGGCTGCAAATATCCTTTCCGGTACAGCGTCTCAAGAGCTTTAATGGCCGGAACGATGTCTTGTTTCCGCTCGTATTTTTCCAAGTCATCGAGCATCGTCTGTTCATAAGAAACCGCTTTTTGCTGCTTATTGACATGAATGATGAGCTTGCTGTTTTCGTTGCCATAAATCATTTTGCCTTCGTACACTTGGTAACAAATTACCGTTCCTTCCCCTTCATCAAATGACCAAAGGGCGTACTGCTCCCCATCCAAAATATAGCGCCGCAAAAACTCGCGCAACTGGTACGGGTCGCTGACATTTAAAGCAATGGGATGGAGAAACGTTCCTTTCAATTTCGTTTCTCCTTCTTCGATTTTTGCTTTTTGCGCGGACAGTTTTTTCGTATCGGCGGCGGTAAACTCTCGGCTTTTGCCGCTGACGTACGCCGCTTTCGTCACTTCTTTCGGCAGCTCCACATACGTGATGCCGTTCGCTTCGAGCTGCTCTTCAATGGTCGTTTCCAAAATGACATCAAGCTGGCTGCTGTTTCGTTTTTCCATAAACTGATACACTAAAAAGCAGTCGAGGATGAGGAACACAATGATGAAAATCGTCTTCGTTTTACTCCAATCCATTCGTTCCCCCTCCTCCGCCGTCCCCATCGTCGCTCACTTTTTTCCACGTTTGCTCGTACAAATAAAACCACGCCGGTTCCAGACGAATCACTTTCTCCCGTTCCGGATCTTTGACGAGCTCGTAGCCGATGGCGATATCTTTCACGAGCGATTTACGAACGCCTTTCGCTTGTTCAAGCTGTTTGACGATCTCACGGCCGGACGGCAGCGTTTTCGGGGTTCGGGTGCGGTCGGGGATTTCCAGACGGAAGAGCGGACGCTGATATTTCATTAAATCGCTCGCCCCCCACGTCTCCACGATTTCCGACATGCCGTATTCATTAAAAACCGGATACCCGTTGACAACAAGCCGGAAAATGACTTTCCGATCTTCTTCACTCCAACGGGCAAAATGGTATAAATCAGTCCAGCCGCCATGTTCATTGACAAAATCAATGCTTTTTTGAATGAAGTGAGTTTCTTGATCAGTTTGGCCCATATTGGAGACACGGGCTGCCGGATTGACATACAGCAGCATGCGCTGAAAGAAATCGACGTCCATCAGCCGCGAACCATCGGTGTACTCCTCGCCAAACGGAATCAAGTCCTTTTTCACAAAGCTCGGGTCGCTAAACAGCGCTTCTTTAAACTTATCGGCGTCCAACTCATCGGTGTAGTATTGCAAACTGCTAAGCTCCACTTCTTTTTCCGGCAAATAAAGCTGCTTCGTCTCGCTGACCGGATAAGCGAAATAACGGGGAAAATGGTTGGCCTCCTTCGCCAGCCGGCTGATGGCGTCCTGCGAAGCGTCACTGGCGATCGCCTTATAAATTTTGTGCTTATCGGTTGCGATAAAATAGACTGGGAATTTATCCCCTTCACTGAATGGAACGAGAATGCGGTCAAATGCCAAGCCATCAAGCCCTCTATCTTCCACCGTGAAGATCAACCGGTAAATATCGATCGGCAGCTCGTCTGGGTAAATGATTTCCAGCCGCTCTTTTCCGTCTAAAAACGACAAAAACTTTCCTTGCGGGACGGAAGATGAAATGTTCTCAAAATCGTCGAGCGCCCATTTTTTGACTTCTTTCAGCACTTCATTTTTCTTTTCCTCTTTCGTGAGGGCGTAGTGGGCTCCGCCTTTATGGATGAGCACCTGCTTTGGCTGCACGACCATCTCCGTATCAACTTGCGTATTGCTGACGGAAACGTGCTGAATATACTCGTCGTTTTGCAGCACGTCATATTTAGGATGATACGTCCATAAAGCAAACGTCATCATAATGCTGATGAGCACAAGCGACGTCAACACAACTGTTTTGATCGCTTCATACATCGTACCAGTCATCCTTTTGCTCCCGTTCTAGCGGCAGCGTAAAATAAATCGTCGTCCCTTTATGTTCTTTGCTTTCCGCCCAAATCGTCCCGCCATGGGCGAGCACGACTTCTTTGGCAATGGCCAGTCCGAGGCCGGTGCCGCCCAATTTGCGCGACCGCGCCTTATCGACCCGGTAAAAACGCTCAAAAATTTTCGCCAAATCGGCCTTCGGGATGCCGACCCCTTCGTCGCTGACGCTGACAATGATCTCGTCGGCCAGCTCGCGGACGCGGAACGTGATCGTCCCGCCTTGCGGAGAGTATTTCAACGCATTGGAAATGATGTTGTCCAATACTTGTGTGATTTTGTCCTCATCCACTTCGATGAAAATCGCCTGGCGCGGAATTTTGCGAACGAACCGGATGTTATCGCTTTTTGTCAGTTCAAACCGGTCAATCACTTTATGAAAATAAGCCGAAAAATTGATCCATGTCTTTTTCAGCTTGTAATCTTTGCTGTCGAGCTTCGACAGATGAAGCAAGTCGTTGACGAGCCGAATCATGCGCTCCGTTTCATTTTGCACGACTTGAATGAACCTTGGAGCGATGTCTTTATCTTGCCAGGCGCCATCCGCCAATGCCTCTAAATAGCTTTTCATTGTCGTCAAGGGCGTGCGCAGCTCATGCGAGACATTGGCGACGAACTGCCGCCGCTCGCGGTCGATTTTTTCGTGCTCGGTGATGTCGTGCAAAACGACAATCAGCCCGTTGACAAACCCGCCCTCTTTTTGAATGACCGATAGTGACGCCCGCAAAATGTACAATTCCTCATCGGTGCTGAAATCCAAAATGAGTGAGTCGCGTTCCTCGAGCAGCGTTTCAAACGTATATTGGTCAGCGATGCCGAGCACGTCGACGATCGAACTCGACAGCACTGTTTCACGTGAAACATTCAAAATGTTTAACGCCGCATCATTAATGAGAATGACGCGGCCGCGGCGGTCGGTCGCGATCACGCCATCGGTCATGTGCGTCAACACCGACTCAAGCTTGCGCCGTTCGCCTTCCGTTGTCGCCTGCGCTTCTTGCAGTTTTTTCGTCAAGTTGTTAAAGGTCATCGCCAGCTGGCCGATTTCATCATAGCCGTACACTTTGACTTTGCGGGAAAAATCGCCCCTTGTCATCGCCAGCGCTTGCCGGCGCATATCGGAAATCGGCCGGGTGATGGTGCGCGACAAAAAAATGCCGAGCACGGCGGTAATGACGAGCGCGATCCCCGTCCCAGTCGCCAAAATCATGTTGATTTGCCGCATTTGCGAAAAGACGTTTTCCATTGAGGCAATAACGTAAATGACCCCTTTGACTTCCCCGCTCGTCTTAATCGGAGTCGAGGAAATGTACATACGATGGCCTGTCCTTGAATCAAGCATCATCCGGTCGACAGTTTCGCCGGTGACGAGCGAACGCTTCACGTAAATCTCCGTCGTCCGCTTCCCGACGATGTTTTGCATATACGGATTCGACGTCGCCAACACCTTCCCTTTGGCATCAATGACGCGCACTTCGGAAATATCTTGGGAAGCGAAATCATGAAGAAGCGAACGGATGTCTTCTTCCAATGTCGGGCTTTTTTCATCGCGCTCCCGATTCATTGCCTGCTCGACGTTATAGGCGAGCAGCGTCACCCGTTCGTTCAGTGAGTTTTTGAAATTTTGCACAAGCTCCGTTTCCAACTTACGGACAAAATACACGCCGATGATTTGCATGGCGACAAGAATGAGCAGCACATAAATAATAACAAACTTAAAGCGGATCGAACGAAATGGCCCTACTTTTTTCATGCCGACTCATGACTCCTGTTCCGGGTTGCGCAAATAATAGCCGACGCCCCGTCTTGTGACGATCCACGACGGATGGGAAGGGTTGTCTTCGATTTTTTCACGCAGCCTTCTTACCGTCACATCGACCGTGCGCACATCGCCGTAATAGTCGTAGCCCCAAACCGTTTGCAGCAAGTGTTCGCGCGTCATCACTTGGCCGATATGTTTCGCCAAATAGTGGAGCAGTTCAAATTCGCGCTGGGTCAACGCGATCGTCTCCCCCCGTTTTTGCACGACGTACGCATCTGGACGGATGACAAGCGGCCCGATGACGATTTCATTCGTTTCATTCTCCACTTCCTCTTGGTTGGCTGTTTGCGCATGGCGGCGCAAGTTCGCTTTGACTCGCGCCAGCAGCTCGCGCGTGCTGAACGGCTTTGTCACATAATCGTCCGCCCCCAGCTCCAAACCAAGCACTTTATCAATCTCGGAATCTTTCGCCGTCAGCATGATGATCGGCATGTCGTATTTTTTCCGCACCTCGCGGCATACTTCCATGCCGTCTTTCAGCGGCAGCATAATATCCAATAAAATCAAATCCGGCATCGTTTCTTCCACTTTTTGCAGCGCTTCCTCGCCGTCATAGGCGCAGATGACTTCGTACCCTTCTTTTTGTAAGTTAAATTGCAAAATATCGGCAATCGGTTTTTCATCGTCAACAACTAAAATGCGTTTTTCCATCTCGCTCACGCCCTTCCTTTTGCGATGGAATGCTATCATTATTAATTTACCACGTTATAAAAACGAAATCATCCTTTGCCCGCTGCCATTTTGAGGAGCAAACCATATATATAGATGCAATTTGAAGATTTACCATTTGCAGCCTTTATCGACTGTCAGGCGACCGAACAACGCCGCTTCACAGACCCATATATGGGTCTGTGAAGCAGGTGGTTGTTCGGTCTTCCGTCACGCCTTGGCGTGACGGGGCAAGCCTATGGCTTGCCTTCGACAGTCAAAAATGGATGAGCCACTTTTCCGCCAAGGATATGTTAAACGATTTCGTTGCATCTATACAGTGAAAAGGGCATAGACGCACGCGCATGACACCGACCACGGACGGAACCGCTTTTCCTCCGCGAATGAAAAAAGCATAGACGCATGTGCATCTATGCTTTGGTGTTCACCGCTAGCCGCTTATGCATAAACGCTGCGGACGACGTTCGTTTGCGAGCGGTCCGGACCGACAGAGAAAATCGAAAGCGGGATGCCGGTGAGTTGGGAAATGCGTTCGACATAGTGGCGGGCATTGGCCGGCAGCTCGTCCAAGCTTCTCGCCCCGGTGATATCTTCCGTCCAGCCCGGCAGCTCTTCGTAAATCGGCTCGCATTCCGCCAAAACTTTTAAGCTGGCTGGAAACTCCTCGATCACTTCACCGCGATATCGGTAGGCGACGCAAATTTTCAACGTTTCAATGCCGGTCAACACGTCAATCGAATTGAGCGACAAGTCGGTGATGCCGCTCACCCGGCGGGCATGGCGAACGACGACGCTGTCAAACCAGCCGACGCGGCGCGGACGGCCGGTTGTCGTCCCATATTCGCGGCCCACTTCACGAATGCGGTCGCCGATTTCATCATGCAGCTCGGTCGGGAACGGCCCATCGCCGACGCGCGTCGTATAGGCTTTTGCCACTCCGACGACGTGCTTGATTTTCGTCGGGCCAACGCCAGCACCGATCGTCACCCCGCCGGCCACCGGGTTGGAAGACGTAACAAACGGGTACGTCCCTTGGTCGATATCGAGCATGACGCCTTGCGCTCCTTCAAACAGGACGCGGCGTCCTTCATCAAGCGCGTTGTTCAATACGACCGATGTATCACAGACGTATTTTGCGATTTGCTGGCCATACTCGTAATACTCTTCAAAAATGTCCTCGAAGCGGAACCCTTCGGCACCGTACACTTTTTCGAACAACATGTTTTTCTCTTCCAAGTTGCGGGCCAGCTTTTCCGCAAACACATCGCGGTCGAGCAAATCGATGATGCGGATGCCGATGCGCGCTGCTTTATCCATGTACGCCGGCCCGATTCCTTTTTTCGTCGTGCCGATTTTATTGGTGCCTTTCCGCTCTTCCTCAAGCCCATCCAATTTCAAATGATACGGCAAAATGACATGGGCGCGGTTGCTGATGCGCAAATTATCGGTCGAAACGCCGCGCTCATGCAAATAGGAAAGCTCGGCGACAAGCGCTTTCGGATCAACGACCATGCCGTTGCCGATGACGCAAATTTTGTCTTTATAAAAAATGCCCGACGGGATTAAGTGAAGCTTATACCGCTCTCCGTTAAACACGATCGTGTGTCCGGCGTTGTTCCCTCCCTGGTACCGGGCAATGACTTCCGCGTTTTCCGATAAAAAGTCTGTAATTTTCCCTTTTCCTTCATCGCCCCATTGCGTGCCGACAACAACGACTGACGACATGGCGAGCACCTCCAGTTTCCTCGGTCTAAACATTGTCAGTGTATCAGTTTTTCGGTGCAAAGTCAATGAAACACGAACATTTTAAACAGTTATAAACTTTTTTGTTCGTCTATTAAACCCGAAAGGAGGCGCCTGCCGCCAACGTGAGCCGGTTTACGCCCCCGGCGGAATTTGCGCCTCATCGAAGCGGCGCTCTAGGTTGACAAACTTATTATACTCTTTAATAAAAGCGAGCTGCACCGTTCCGACTGGACCATTGCGCTGTTTGGCAATAATGATTTCAATGATGTTTTTGTTCTCAGAATCTTTGTTGTAATAGTCATCGCGGTACAAAAAGGCGACAATGTCGGCGTCTTGCTCAATGCTTCCGGATTCACGAATATCGGACATCATCGGCCGTTTGTCTTGGCGCTGCTCGACGCTGCGCGACAGCTGCGACAAGGCGATGACCGGCACTTCAAGCTCGCGGGCGAGCGCCTTCAGCGAGCGGGAAATTTCCGATACTTCCTGTTGGCGATTTTCTTTGCTACGTCCGCTCCCTTGAATGAGCTGCAAATAATCGATGACAATCATGCCGAGCCCGCTTTCCTGCTTAAGCCGGCGGCATTTGGCGCGAATGTCGCTGACGCGGATGCTCGGCGTGTCGTCGATATAAATGCCGGCGTTCGATAAACTCCCCATCGCCATCGTCAGCTTGCCCCAGTCTTCCGGCGTCAATTTGCCGGTGCGCAAGTTTTGCGCGTTAATGTTGCCTTCTGCACAAAGCATCCGCATCACCAGCTGCTGGGCGCTCATCTCCAAACTGAAAATGGCGACATTTTCATTCGTTTTCGTCGCTACATTTTGGGCAATATTTAAGGCGAACGCTGTTTTCCCAACCGACGGCCGGGCGGCCACGATAATCAAATCGCTCCGCTGAAAACCGGACGTCATCCGGTCAAGCTCGGTGAACCCGGTCGGGATGCCGGTGATTTCCCCATCCCGGTTATGGAGCATCTCAATATTGTCATACGTTTGCACGAGAATGTCCTTAATATTTTTAAAGGCGCCCGAATGCTTCCGTTGGGAAACCTCCATAATTTTGCGCTCAGCTTCATCAAGCAAAACGTCGATCTCGTCTTCCCTTGTATATCCGTCTTGCGCGATCGATGTCGCTGTGCGGATGAGGCGGCGCAGCACCGATTTTTCCTCGACGATGCGGGCGTAATATTCGACGTTGGCCGCTGTTGGCACGGCGTCGGCGAGCTCGCTTAAGTAGGAGACGCCGCCGATTTCCTCAAGCTGCTCGGAAGCGGCGAGTTCCGCCGTCACCGTCACCAAATCGACCGGCTCCCCCCTGTCGGCGACGCGAAGCATGGCGTGAAAAATTTTTTGATGGGCTGCACGGTAAAAATCCTCTGGGATTAAAATTTCCGAAGCAGGCACTAACGCAGCGGGATCCAAAAATACGGCGCCAAGCACCGCTTGCTCAGCTTCAATGCTTTGTGGAGGAATTCGTTCTGAAAACAGCTCGCTCATCGTTTCACCACCTTTTCCCCCGTTGTATCTTTCTCTGTTGCAGCTAATAAGCAAAGGAGCCCCGCCGCAGCGGGCGGGGGCATCTTCGCTTCCTGAAATGAGACGTCGCCGTTATTTTTGTTCTGTCACATGCACTTTCAGCGTCGCCGTTACCTCTGGGTGGAGTTTCACCGGCACGTTCGTGTATCCAAGCGCGCGAATGGCATCGGCAAGCTCAATTTTGCGCTTGTCGAGCTTCAAGCCGTGTTGGGCTTGCAGCGACTCGGCGATTTGTTTGCTCGTAATCGAGCCGAACAAACGGCCGCCTTCGCCTGCCTTTGCTGGAATGGTTACTGTCAGCTTCTCAAGCTGTTCTTTCAATTTTTTCGCATTCGCCAGCTCCTCGGCCGCCTGGCGCTGCTCTTTTTGTTTTTGCGCCTCGAGCGCTTTTAAATTGGCTGGCGTCGCTTCAATGGCCAGCCCTTGTTTAAATAAGAAGTTGTTGGCATAGCCGTCGGCGACATTTTTGATTTCCCCTTTTTTCCCTTTTCCTTTGACATCCTTTAAAAAGATGACCTTCATGATGGCTTACCCCCCTCAAAATAGTCATGAATGGCTTCCCGCAGTTGCCGCTCCGCCTCTCCGACCGTCACCCCGGACAGTTGGGCGGCAGCATTTGTCAAATGTCCGCCCCCGCCCAACTTCTCCATAATGACTTGCACGTTGATGTCGCCAAGCGAGCGGGCGCTGATGCCGACCGTCCCATCTGCCCGCTTGGAAATGACGAAAGAGGCGGCGACGCCGCTCAGCGTCAGAAGCGTATCGGCGGTTTGCGCGATCAACACTTGATCGTGCACCTCGTTCTCGCCCCCCTTGGCGATGGCGATGCCGTGTTCATCAATCACCGTCCGCTCGACCAATTTCGCCCGTCTGACGTAATTCGTTACGCTTTCCCGCAGCAATTTTTGCACAAGCACCGTATCCGCTCCTTGGGCGCGCAAATACGACGCCGCATCGAACGTGCGGGAACCGGTGCGGAGCGTAAAACTCTTTGTGTCAACGACGATGCCGGCAAGAAGCGCCGTCGCCTCCAGCATCGACAGCTTCACCCGCTTCGGCTGGTACTCAAGCAGCTCGGTGACCAATTCCGATGTCGATGAAGCGTACGGCTCCATGTAGACGAGAATCGGCGCTTCAATAAACTCTTCGCCGCGACGATGATGATCGATGACGACGATATGATCCATGCGGTACAGCAGTCGTTCTTCAATGACAAGCGACGGACGGTGCGTATCCACGACGATGAGCAGCGTATCTTCTGTCACGAGCTCAAGCGCCTGCTCCGGTTTGATGCATCTCGACCATAAATCAGCATGTTTTCTCATTTCTTCGAGCAGCCGTTGCGCACCTGCATCCGTTTTTGCCTGGTCAACAACAATAAACCCTTCCTTTTGGTTTGATTGAACGACCTTTAAAATGCCAATCGCCGCCCCGAGCGCGTCCATATCCGGATATTTATGCCCCATAATGAGCACCCTATCGCTTTCAGCGATGAGCTCGCGAAGCGCATGGGAAATGACGCGGGCACGGACGCGTGTCCGCTTTTCCATCGGGTTCGTTTTTCCGCCATAAAACTTCACTTTTCCGTTTCCGTGTTTGATCGCTACTTGATCGCCGCCGCGCCCGAGCGCCAAATCCAAGCTCGATTGCGCAAGCGTCCCAAGTTCTGGCAGTGGGGATACGCCGGCGCCAATGCCGATGCTCAACGTGAGCTGGGCTTGGTGTTTGGCCGTCTGCTCGCGCACCTCATCCAAAATAGAAAATTTGCTTTTTTCCAACCGGGTCAATATGTGCTCATTCAATACGGCAATGAATCGATCCGACGACGTTCGCTTTAAAAAGATGCCGTAATCGTTCGCCCATCGGTTCAACATAGAGGTTACAAGGCTGTTCAATTGGCTTTTCGCTTGATCGTCCATCCCTTGCGTAATTTCATCATAATTATCAAGAAAAATGATCGCCAGCGCCAACCGCTCTGCCTCATATTGCCGTTTCAGCTCCATATGCTCTGTAACATCGAAAAAGTAAAGAAGCCGTTCGTGGCGGCGGACGATGACTTTCAGCTGTTTTCCGTTCAGTTCCATAATCTCCTCGTCCGCCTTTCCTTTTTTGACGAAAGCGGCCAACGGTTCGGACAGCTCGGCAAGCGAGCGGCCAACCAACGTCTGTTCCTTAAAGCAGGAGGCTAAAAACCGGTTCGACCATTCGATTTTCCCTTCCTCATCGATGAGCATGATGCCGATCGGCATCTGCATAAGCGCTTCCTCGCCGACTTTCTTCACCCGATACGACAGGTTGGAAATATATTGCCCCAGCTCTTGATACAAAGAGCGCTGTGACCAAATGACATAATAAAGCGTAAACCCAACGGTGAGAAAGCCGATCAGCCCAAGCAGCCAGTGGAAATAAAACAGGCCGGCCGCCATGAGCACCGCCAAGGCGGCTAACGCATAGGATGGATAGCGGTATGCTTTCCTCTCGTAAAAATGGGACATTCAAGTCAGCTCCTACACTGAAGAAATGGCTCACCTTATCCAATTATTTATAGGCGGCGGCGCAAATCAAATCCTAAATCAATTATACCGAATATCGCCACAAGATAAAGTAGAAAAGGCAGGAATAAACAAACAACCGTCCCAGCGATCACCACGCCTTTCGCAATGCCTTTTTTGTAGGCGGCGTAATACAAAAACGAAAATCCTTGTACTGCCATGGCAAGCTGCAGCACATAAGAGAGGTTCAATACAGCAATATAAGGGAAAGTTCCCTCGGCAAACGGAAACATGGAAAGAACAAGCACCATGATGTATATCCATAGCACGCTTTTTGGCAAGGAGAGCTCACGAAACGGCGGCCACGTGCCGACCGGGAGCTTCAGCCGCTTCATAATGGGCAGCGAGACCATGATGGTCACGTAGGCGAGCGCCAACGCAGCGATGACAAACAGCGTCGGAACCATGTAGCCGATCAGTTCGATTCCTTGTTCAAGCTGCTTTTGCATCCCAGCTGGCGGCT
Organism: Geobacillus sp. Sah69; assembly: GCF_001414205.1. Lineage (NCBI taxonomy): Bacteria > Bacillati > Bacillota > Bacilli > Caryophanales > Anoxybacillaceae > Geobacillus > Geobacillus sp. Sah69. The sequence continues at coordinate 14,416 of NZ_LLKS01000053.1, forward strand.
TTTGGCCCATCGCTTCCATCATGCGCATCGCCGTATCAAACGACTCGCGCACTAAACCAAGCGTATCCCGGATCATGTCAACTTGGAAAAATTGAATCGAAATGATGTAATCAAGCACGATGTTGGCTAAAAACACGAGGGCGCCGACAAGCCAGATGAGATAGCGGTTTTTCTGTTTCGCCAACATCGCGCCGACCGTTATGCCAACAGTGCCAAACATAAGCGCCATCGGCAGCGACAAAAACGAACCGATAAGGCTGGAGACAACGAGAGCCGCAACGAGCAGCAACCAGGCAGGGGCAAGCCCGTGACGCATCGTAAACACCATAAATGGAAGCGCTAAAAACAGGGCAGCGACAAAGCCGATCACCGGCACGTACAACGCCATCAAAAACAAAACGGCAAACAGCGCGAGTTCGATGGCTGCTTCAGTGAGGGCGTGCGTTTTCCGCAATGAACGTTCTCCTTTCCATCTAGTTTACTCAGCATAAATAGAAAAAGCAGTAAGGTCCCCCTTACTGCTTTTTTCAGCTCACTCATCGGCAACGTACGGCAACAGCGCCATTTGGCGCGCCCGTTTGATTGCGACCGTCAGTTTGCGCTGATATTTCGCGCTCGTTCCCGTCACACGGCGCGGTAAAATTTTGCCGCGTTCAGAGATGAATTTTTTCAGCAAATCAACGTCTTTGTAGTCGATGTGCGTGATGTTGTTTGCCGTGAAATAACATACTTTGCGGCGTTTGCCACGACCGCCTTTCCGTCCTGCCATGCTTCGTTCCTCCTTTCCGCTTCTATCGTTTCCATGATCGTTCAAAACGGTAAATCATCGTCGGAAATATCAATCGGCTGGCCGTCATTGGCAAAAGGATCTTCGTCGAGGAGGCCAACCCCTTTCTCGCTTGAATGACGGTGGTTCTGATCTTGTCCGAATGGGAACGGATCCCCATAGTATCCGCCTGCTGCTGCCCCACGCTGCTCATTGCTTCCTTTTGGCTCAAGAAATTGGACGTTGTCAGCCACCACTTCCGTCACATACACGCGTCGGCCTTCCTGGTTTTCATAGCTGCGGGTTTGCAGCCGGCCGTCAACCCCGGCCAAGCTCCCTTTTTTCAAGAAGTTGGCGACGTTTTCCGCTTGGCGGCGCCAAACGACGCATTGAATAAAATCCGCCTCCCGCTCGCCCTGCTGATTCGTAAACGGGCGGTTGACCGCGAGCGTGAACGTGGCAACAGCCACTCCGCTTGGAGTGTAGCGCAACTCCGGATCTTTCGTTAACCTGCCGACCAAAATGACGCGGTTAATCATCAGAACCACCTCGTACCATATACAAAAAATTATTCTTCTTCTTTCACAACGATATGGCGGATAATGTCTTCGCTGATGCGCGCTAAACGGTCAAATTCTTGCACCGCTTTCGGCTCTGCCGTGACGTTGACAATCATGTAGTAGCCGTCGCGATACTTTTCAATTTCATAGGCTAAACGGCGTTTGCCCCAATCCGTCACATTCGTAATCTCCGCACCGTTTTCTTTCAACACGTTGTTAAACCGCTCGACGAGAGCTTGTCTTGCTTCATCGTCCATGTTCGGGCGGATGATGTACATGATTTCGTATTTTCTCACGCTCGTCACCTCCTTTTGGTCTAAACGGCCCTTCCCGTCGAAGGGCAAGGAGCAATAATCATTACTCACATTCGTTGATTATACCATGACTGGCGGCAATAAGCAAGGCTATTCCGCTTCATTCCGATGACGGAAACATTCGCCAGAATTAGCACTGGAAGTTCACCACGCCGCCAACCATTTTCCTTTCTCCGCGGCATTGCACATGGAACTCACGCAGTCTGCCGCCCCTTGGCCGCGGACTCTGTCGACAATGGCGTTACACATTGAACCGGAAGTGCATGATGTCGCCGTCTTGCACTTCGTAATCTTTCCCTTCCAGCCGCACTTTGCCGGCTTCGCGCGCCGCCGCCATCGAGCCGGCAGCGACTAAATCGTCGTATGAAACGGTTTCAGCGCGAATGAACCCGCGCTCAAAGTCAGAGTGAATAATACCGGCGCATTGCGGCGCCTTCATCCCTTTGCGAAACGTCCATGCCCGCACTTCTTGTTCACCGGCGGTAAAAAACGTCGCCAGCCCAAGCAAGCTGTAGGCGGCGCGAATGAGCTGATCGAGGCCGGATTGTTCAATGCCGAGCTCTTGCAAAAACTGCTGTTTTTCCTCATCGCTGAACTCGGCGATTTCTTCTTCAATTTTTGCACAGACGACAATCACTTCCGCATTGTCGCTTTTGGCAAACTCACGCACTTCCGCGACGAACGGATTGCTCTCCGGATCAGCGACATCGTCCTCGCCGACATTGGCGACATAAAGCATCGGTTTGGTCGTCAGCAAGTGCAGCTGCTTGACGACTTTCATCTCTTCATCGGCAAACTCGATCGTGCGCGCCGGCTTTCCGGCTTCGAGCGTCTCTTTCAGCCGCAGCAAAATTTCGTATTCAAACGCCGCCTCTTTGTCTTTTTGCTTGGCGATTTTGCCCACCCGCTCCATTCGTTTGTCGACCGTCTCCAGGTCAGCAAAAATAAGCTCTAAGTTGATCGTTTCAATATCGGCGAGCGGATCGACTTTGCCGGCGACGTGGGTGATGTTTTCATCGCTGAAGCAACGGACGACTTGGCAAATCGCATCAACTTGGCGAATGTGCGACAAAAACTTGTTTCCAAGCCCTTCCCCTTTGCTTGCTCCTTTCACGATCCCGGCGATGTCGGTAAACTCAAAAACCGTCGGCACGGTCCGCTTCGGCCGGAACATGTCGGTCAGGACGGTCAACCGCTCGTCCGGCACTTCTACGACGCCGACGTTCGGTTCAATCGTGCAAAACGGATAATTGGCCGATTCGGCACCTGCTTTTGTAATGGCGTTAAACAACGTCGATTTGCCGACGTTTGGCAACCCGACGATTCCTGCTGTCAATCCCATTCGTTCCACTCCTCTTTCCCGTTCGCATCTTCCCTCATTATATGGGCTGGCACAAAAAATGACAAGCTTCAATGCGCACAGTTTGCAGCGCCGGAACGAGAGGGGAATGCTGAGAATGGTTGGAACGGAGCGGATGGATCGTCAACAACCGGTACGGATACTTGGCGGCCAATGCCGGATGAGCTTCTTCCGACTCAGCCGGGTACATGATTTGCAGCCGGCCGTCCATTCCTTTTTGCCGGGCAATGTTCGAAGTGAATTCATATTTGCCGCTTGGCGTTTGGAAACGGCGGTCATGCCATGGCACCGGCTCGACGGGCAGAAGAACGCGATGCTCGGCTTTGATCCGCTCGAGCGTAATCCCGTGTGTTTCCAACGGGCGCAGCGCCATGGCGAGAAACTGCTCGCGCGTATAGGCGAACGCATCGCCAAAGCCAAGCCGTTTGGCCAGCTCCGTCCAAATCCAAAGATCAGGCTTCGCATCGCCCGGCGGGTCGACGAGCTTCGGCCCGTAATTCAAATACGCATGGTACATTGACGAACAATAAACGTCTTCTTCCTCAAACGAAGCCGCAACCGGAAGGACATAATCAGCAGCGGCGGCGGTATCAGTCATAAACTGTTCAAAGACAACAACAGTGTTGACCGAGGCAAACGCCTCTTTCATTAAATTCGTATTCGGGCTGACGCAAAAGCCCCTTTTTGATGAGATGCAACCGAAGTATGGGAAAGAGACCCCCTCCTGAAACCCTTGGCTTTACCGGATGTTTCGTGGCGGTCTATGTTTCCATGCTGCTCCAGATAGGAGCGTTACCGCTCTTTTGGATCAGCCCCTTTTGTCATTCTTCATGCCTGACTAACACTTTTTTCATTTTGCGAATAAACTCTTTGCGCGGCAACAGAACGCTGTGGGCGCACCCCTCGCATTTGATGCGGATATCCGCGCCTAAGCGGATCACTTTCCAACGGTTCGTGCCGCACGGGTGCGGCTTTTTCATCTCAACGATATCATACAAGCCAAATTCCTTCTCTTCCATCTGCTCACCTCCATGATTGTCATGATTTCTGCCCTTGCCATTTGGCATCAAGCGGCTCCTCTCCGCTTCGCCGATGCAACACGAACCTTGGGTATGCCATTTCGATTCCGCGTTCGTCTAAAAGCATCTTTACTTCTTTGCGGATGGCTCTTGCCACACCGACATGGCACATCGGCTTCGTTTCGCATGTAATACGAAGCACCATTTCCGAGTTCACTAAGTTTTGCACGCCAAGCAACTGCGGCGGTGCGACCATATCCTCGTATTTGTCCGGCAACTGCGGCAGCAGTTCACGAATCGCTTTTTCCGCCTCTTCAATATCTTCTTCATAGGAGATGCTGATGTCCACTACCGCCAAACTGTTGTGAAGTGAATAGTTCGTCACTTGCGTAATGCTGCCGTTAGGCAAAATATGCACTTCTCCCGTCCAGCTTTTAATTTTCGTCACCCGAAGCCCGATCTCTTCCACATACCCTTCAAAATTGCCGATGCGGACGTAATCGCCGACCGCAAACTGGTCTTCAAAAATGATGAAAAACCCGGTGATGATGTCTTTTACTAAGCTTTGCGCCCCGAAGCCGACGGCCAGGCCAACAACCCCGGCCCCAGCCAACAACGCTTTGACCGGAACACCAAACGTATCTAAAATCATCAACAGCGCAATAAAATATAGTACGTACGTAATCACATTGTCTAACAGCCGCGTTAACGTCATCTCTCGCCGTTCCGAAATGCGGATCGGTGCTTTCTCCCGCACTTTGAACATATTATGAACGGCTATTTTCAACACTTTCACTGCTGCGGCGCATATGAGTAGGATAAGAACAATCTTAAGCGCCCCTGTTCCAATTCGAAGCCATAGCTCCTCATTCGTCAACAGCTCGAGCAGCCGGTTAACCGTTTTTTCCATCGCATTCAATGTTGACGACACCTCAACCTTTTTCTATTCTGCGCTTTTATTTTAACAAGATGGACCGCCGATTTGTAGTCAAATGCAGGCAACGGGCGAAAAAGAAAAGACAAGAAAACAAACATCGAGATGTATATGATTCTTTTATTTTCCGTATACTGTTAATAATTTTGAACCGAAAGTAGGAGTGAATCGCATGAGCATACCGTCGATATTTTTCTCTTCCCGGGAAGAAAGGAATCGCGTTTTTTATGATGAACAGGGGGCGGCATCGTCCATCGCCTGGCGAATCACTTCGCTGCTTCCCGATCCGCTCGTTCAACCGATTGCCGTCGTCTGCATCGGCACGGACCGTTCGACCGGCGATTCGCTTGGACCGCTCGTCGGCACGATACTGAAGGAGAAGCCATTGGCCCGTTTTCACGTATACGGAACGCTTGAAGAGCCGATTCATGCGGTCAACTTGGAAGAAAAAGTGGGGGCCATTCAGCTGATTCATCGCGATCCGTTTATCATCGCTGTCGACGCTTGCCTCGGACGGTTGAAAAGCGTCGGGGCCATCACCGTGTCGAAAGGGCCGGTTCGCCCCGGAGCCGGAGTGAACAAGCAACTTTCCCCTGTCGGCGACGCCCATATTACTGGAGTCGTCAATGTGAGCGGGTTTATGGAATTTTTCGTCTTGCAAAATACGCGTCTTCATCTCGTCATGAATATGGCGAAAACGATCGCCAACGGCATTTATGAAGCGGAGCGGCACATCATCCGCAAAGAGCGAGCCACCCAACCGCTTCTGAAAGACCGGCATTCCTTATGGTAAACAGCAAAATCCCCTCTCATCCGGCTGTTGTTCTTAAAGAGGGGATTTCTTTTGCGCGCCTTGAACGCCCGGTTTAGGCGCTCCCTCTGCACGGACGTCGTTTGTCCGCTCTCGGCCGAAGAGGCGGCCGTCTATTAGACGAATGAAAGAACACACACGGCAGCCGCCACGACAAGAATGCTCGGCAGCAAATTCGCCACGCGAATGTTCGTCAAACCGAGCATATTCAGCCCGATGGCCATAAGTGAACTACCCACCACCTACGCTTCGCTTAGAGGTGGGGGCTTCAAGCGACTTGTGTGTGTTCGCTGAACGGTAAGCCACACACAAGAACCCTTTACGCTTCCCTTCGTTCCGAAGGTGTCCGTTCTAGCCATATTCTATCCTATTCGTTGGCTAACGCCAACCGAAATTCATCTCCCACTTTCACTGGTGCTGGCGCACCTTCACGTTTAGAAGTAGGAGACTTCTTTCGGAGGGAAGTTAAAATTCCGCCGGTGGCCGTTGATTCCGCGATGAATGAATCCAGCACTTCCCTTGGCACGAACCGTTCAATTTGCGTGGCCAGCAGCGCGATGCCGCCTTCGTACAGGACAACGGGCAGGGCGGAGAACATGACGCCGATGCCGAGCGTCGTCGTCAAAATGACGCTCGCAAAGCCGTCTAAAATCGCCTTCGTATACAAGACGCTATGATCGCCGCGCAGTCCGCTGTCAAGCGCCCCAACAATCGCCATCGCCCCGATGACAAACAACAGCGTCGCGCTCACAAATCCTTTGGCACTGCCGCTTTCTCCGCTGCCGCCGACTTTCTTTTCCAGCCATCGTCCGAGCCGGTTCAGCTTTTCCTCCCAATTCCACCATTCGCCGAGAATGCCGCCGAAAACAAGGCTGAAGATGACAATGAGAAACTGTTCGCTTTTCATTCCCATTTGGATGCCAAGGAGCACCACCGCCAGCCCGATTCCTCCCATCACCGTCTCTTATACCCGTTCGGGAATGCGGTGAAACCATTTTCCAATCAATGCCCCGGATACAATGCTGAGCCCGTTCACAATCGTTCCTAGCAATACCATGATGTTCAACCCTCTCTAGCTCCAGCAAAAATAAACCGGCCCTTATTGCCAGACCGCTCTACTCGTCGAACTGCACATCAAGCAGTTCCAATATTCTTTGCAAGTCTTCCGGAGAAAAAAACTCGATTTCAATTTTCCCCTTTTTCTTCGTCTGTTTGATCGTGACGTTTGTGCCGAATTTTTCGCGCAACAGCGATTCGCTCTCACGGAGAAACACGCTTTTTTCCGGCGGTTTCCGTTTCGATGTTTCACGTGAAACATTTTCGTTGATTTGCCGGATCAGTTTCTCGAGCTGGCGGACGTTCAGCCCGTCGCGGACAATCCTCTCGATCACGAACTTCATTTTGCTTTTTTGCTTCAGCCCGAGCAGCGCACGTCCATGGCCCATTGACAGCGTTCCATCGGCAAGCAGTTTTTGCACGTCGGGAGGAAGCGACAAGAGGCGCACATGATTGGCGACGTGCGGGCGGCTCTTTCCGACGCGGCTGGCGACTTCCTCCTGGGTCAGATGCAGTTTGTCCATCAACATTTTATAAGCCATCGCTTCTTCAATCGGGTTCAAATCTTCGCGCTGCAAGTTTTCCAAAAGGGCAAACTCCATCATTTGTTCATCGGTCAGTTCGCGCACGACGACCGGCACAAACTGCAGGTTCGCCTCTTTTGCCGCCCGGTAGCGCCGCTCGCCGACGACAATTTCAAACCCTTTGACCGACTGGCGGACGATGAGCGGCTGCAAAATGCCGTGCTGCAAAATGGACTGTTTTAACTCTTCGATCGTTTCGGGCTGAAATGTTTTCCGCGGCTGGTATGGATTCGGATGAAGGACATGAATGCTGACCTCCTGCACCACTCCCTCTTTTCCGTCGAGTTCGAGGTTGTGAAACAGCGCATTAATGCCTTTACCAAGACCTTTAGCCACGCTCAAGCACCTCCTTCGCCAACTCTAAATACACTTCCGCCCCCCGCGATTTGACATCGTACAAAATCACCGGCTTGCCGTGGCTTGGCGCTTCGCTCAGCCGCACGTTTCTCGGGATGATCGTTTCGTACACCATTTCGCGAAAATACTTTTTGACCTCCTGAATGACTTGCAACCCTAAATTCGTCCGCGCATCGAGCATGGTCAACAAGACGCCTTCGAGGCGCAAATTATAGTTTAAGTGGCGCTGCACAAGCCGAATCGTGTTCAGCAGCTGGCTGAGCCCTTCAAGCGCATAATATTCGCACTGGACGGGAATCATGACGGAATCGGCCGCCGTCAGCGCATTCAGCGTCAGCAGCCCTAGCGAAGGGGGGCAATCGATAATGATAAAGTCGTACATGGCTTTCAGCGGCTCAAGCGCATTTTTGAGCCGGATTTCTCGGGAAATGACCGAAACAAGCTCAATTTCTGCACCGGCAAGTTGGATCGTCGCCGGGATGACATATAAGTTTTCAATGTTCGTCGGCCGAATGACCTCTTTCGCCTTCATATCGCCAATAATGACATTATAAATGCATTCGTCGACATCGCCTTTTTCAATGCCGATGCCGCTTGTCGCGTTTCCTTGCGGATCGGCGTCAACGAGCAGCACTTTTTTTCCGAGATGCGCCAAACAGGCCGACAGGTTGACAGCTGTTGTCGTTTTTCCGACTCCGCCTTTCTGATTTGCAATAGCAATGACTTTGCCCACGGTGCCACCTACCTCTATTCCTTACTCGTAAATTCTATTTTACCATGAAAAAAGGAAAATGACTTTGTTTTCTGAAAGAAAAAAACCTCATCAGCTGCGCTTGATGAGGCAAAAGGCGACTTGATGATTATTTTTTCGCGATGCGAATCGTAATTTGATAGTAATCGTCAAATTCCTCTTCTTCGGAATGGACGGATACGCCGCTGTTTTCCACCATGGAGAGCGATTGGCGGATCGTGTTGACGGCGATACGCATATCGCGGCTGAACGCCTTCCGTTTCGGCTTCGGCTTTCGCTCGCCAGCCTCGAGCATCTTGACGACCCTGTCTTCCGTCTGCTTGACGTTGAGCTGTTTGTCGATGATTTCTTGCAACAGTTTCAGCTGTTTCTCTTTATCTTTCAACACAATTAACGCGCGTGCGTGGCGCTCAGTGATCGTCCGCTGCAACAGCGCCTCTTGCACTTCCTGAGGGAGTTTTAGGAGACGCAGCTTGTTGGCGATCGTTGATTGCCCCTTGCCAAGGCGCTGGGCGAGCGCCTCCTGCGTCAAATCGTGCAGCTCGATCAGCCTGGCGTACGCCATCGCCTCTTCGATCGGCGTCAATTCCTCGCGTTGTAGGTTTTCGATGAGGGCGACGGAGGCGGTTTCTTTGTCGTTTAAGTTTTTCACAATAGCGGGGATTTCCGTCCAGCCAAGCTTTTGCACCGCCCGCCATCTCCGCTCGCCGGCAATGATTTCAAATTGGCCGTTTCCGCATTCACGCACAACGATCGGTTGAATAATGCCATGCGTGCGGATCGTCAACGCCAATTCATCGATTTTCTCCTCATCGAACACAGCGCGCGGTTGGAAACGGTTTGGAATAATGCTGGAAATGGGAATATGGCGCACTTCTTCCCGGTCTTTGTCTTCTCCCATTTCTTCTTGCTCTTTTTCTCCAAAGCTGAACAAGCGCGAAAACGTATGCTTCATCCCCCTACACCACCTTTGGACATACTTGGCCGATATTCTCTGTTTTGCCCGGCATACGCCGCTGCTTTAGGCCGTCTTTTGTTTCCCTTGGCATAGGACGCAAAGCGGAGGGACGGACCCCCGCGCCGTCTGCAAGGGGTTTTATTGAATCGGTTGTTTGCTCGGTATTCCCGGCTTGCGCGGATATCGAGCCGGCGTCTTTTTCGTTTTGCGGACGAAAATGATCGTCCGTTCGCCCTCTTCGAACGGCAGCATGAACGTTTCCACCGCCGCCACCTCCCCGCCAAGCACAGAAATTGCCTTCTCCCCCTCTTTCAGCTCTTCCGGCGCTGAGGCAGCTTTCATCGCAATGAATGTACCGCCTGTCTTCACAAGCGGAAGACAAAGTTCAGCAAGCACCGGCATGCGCGCCACCGCTCTAGCCGTGACGACATCGAACGATTCGCGCATCCCCTTTTGGCGGGCGAACGTCTCGGCGCGGTCATGGTACAGCGCTACATCCGCAAGTTCCAGCTCTGCTGCGAGATGCTCCAAAAAGCGGATGCGCTTTTGCAGCGAATCGACGATCGAGATGCGCAGCTGCGGAAAGCAAATTTTGAGCGGAATGCTCGGAAACCCCGCCCCGGCGCCGACATCGCAAAGCGATATAGGCGCGGAAAAATTGTAATAGAAAGCCGGAGAAACCGAATCAAAAAAATGCTTTACATAGACGCCGGGCTTGTCCGTAATGGCAGTCAAATTCATTTTCTCATTCCATTCCACAAGCAGTTCATAATAGCGTTCAAACTGCGCAAGCGCCCGGGAAGAGAGGGAAATCCCTCTCTCTTCGAGCATGGATTGAAATTGTGTCGCCTCCATATGCCAATCCTTTCCCTCATGATTTATTCATTCGACACGCGCGCGATTCTTCCTTGTTCCAAATACACTAATAATATCGAAATATCGGCGGGATTGACGCCGGAAATGCGCGATGCCTGGGCAATTGAGAGCGGCCGCACTTGCTTCAGTTTTTGCCGCGCCTCGGTCGCCAGCCCTTGGATGGCGTCGTAATCGATATCTTCCGGGATTTTTTTGTTTTCCATTTTTTTGAGCCGCTCGACTTCCTGCAGCGATTTTTGGATGTAGCCTTCGTACTTGATTTGAATTTCGACTTGCTCGGCCACTTCCGGAGCGATGTCCTCGTCCGCCGGCGCCAGTTTTCGAATATGTTCATACGTCATTTCCGGACGCCGGAGCAAATCAGCGGCGCGGATGCCGTCTTTCAGCTCGCTTCCGCCCGCTTCGCGGATGACTTCCTGCACTTTTGGCGTCGGTTTGATGATCACCGTTTGCAGCCGCTTTTTCTCCCGCTCGATCGCCTCTTTTTTCGCCAAAAATTTTTGATACCGCTCTTCGGAAATGAGGCCGATCCGATAGCCGAGCTCGGTCAGGCGCAAATCGGCGTTGTCGTGGCGGAGCAACAACCGATATTCAGCGCGCGAGGTGAGCAAGCGGTACGGCTCGTTCGTCCCTTTCGTCACCAAGTCGTCGATTAAGACGCCAATATAGGCGTCCGAACGGCTTAAAATGATCTCCTCGCGGCCGAGCGCACGGTGGGCGGCGTTAATGCCGGCCATAATGCCTTGGCCCGCCGCTTCTTCATAGCCGGACGTACCGTTGATTTGCCCTGCGGTATACAAGTTTTTCACAAGCTTCGTCTCGAGCGTCGGCCAGAGCTGGGTCGGCACGATCGCATCGTACTCGATCGCATATCCCGCCCGCATGAGCTGCGCTTTCTCAAGCCCCGGAATCGTTTCAAGAAGCTTGCGCTGAATATGTTCCGGCAGGCTCGTTGACAGTCCTTGCACGTACACTTCTTCCGTTTCCCGCCCCTCCGGCTCGAGGAAAATTTGATGGCGCGGCTTGTCATGGAACCGAACGACTTTATCTTCGATCGATGGGCAATAGCGCGGTCCGGTTCCTTTAATCATGCCGGAGTACATCGGCGACAAATGCAAATTTTCATCGATGATTCGGTGCGTTTCCTCCGTCGTGTACGTCAGCCAGCACGGCAGCTGATCCGTGATGTATGTTGTCGTCTCGTACGAAAACGCCCGCGGCTCTTCGTCGCCCGGCTGAATTTCCGTTTTGCTGTAATCGATCGTCCGGCTGTTGACGCGCGGCGGCGTGCCCGTTTTAAAGCGGACGAGCTTAAACCCAAGCTCCTCTAAATGCTCGGACAGCTTGATCGACGGCTGCTGATTGTTCGGTCCGCTCGAATATTTAATGTCGCCAATGATAATCTCCCCGCGCAAAAACGTCCCGGTTGTGATGACGACCGCCTTGGCGTAATAATGAGCCCCCGTTTGCGTAACGACGCCTTTGCAGACGCCGTCTTCCACGATGAGCCGCTCAACTTTGCCCTGCAGCAGCGTCAAGTTTTCCTGCCTTTCAAGCGTCTTCTTCATTTCCCGCTGGTACAGCACTTTATCAGCCTGGGCCCTCAGCGCGCGCACGGCCGGGCCTTTCCCGGTGTTGAGCATCCGGATTTGAATGTATGTTTTATCGATGTTTCTTCCCATTTCCCCGCCGAGAGCGTCGATTTCACGCACGACGATCCCTTTTGCTGGGCCGCCGATCGACGGGTTGCACGGCATGAACGCAATCATATCAAGGTTAAGGGTGATGACGAGCGTTTTCGCCCCGATGCGCGCAGCCGCCAATGCCGCTTCACAGCCGGCATGGCCAGCGCCGACGACGATGACGTCATACGATCCTCCTTGGTAATCCATGCTTGTTTCCTCCTTGCTTATTTTCCCAAACAAAATTGAGCAAACAGCTGATCAATCAAACTTTCGTGCACTGTATCACCCACGATTTCGCCAAGCAGCTCCCACGCCCGGCGCAAATCGATTTGCACAAGATCGACCGGCATGCCGGCGTCAATGCCGACCAAGGCATCGTCAATCGCCTGTTTCGCCTGCTCGAGCAAGGCGATATGGCGGGAGTTGGAGACGTATGTTAAATCGCCGGCTTCCAGTTCGCCGCCGAAAAATAAGCCAGCAATCGCCTGTTCCAATTCATCAATTCCTTGTTCGCGCAACAACGACGTCGCCACAACCGGACGGCCGGCCGCCAGCTCGTTCACGCGCTCCATGTCAATCTTCTTGGGCAAATCGGTCTTATTCACAATGACGATGACATCCATCCCTTCCGTCATCGCAAACAGCCGTTCATCTTCTTCTGTCAGCGGTTCGTGGTAGTTTAAAACGAGCAAAATTAAATCGGCCCGCTTCAACATTTGCCGGGAGCGCTCGACGCCGATTCGTTCGACAACATCTTCCGTTTCCCGGATGCCGGCCGTATCAATCAAGCGGAGCGGCACGCCGCGGACGTTGACATACTCCTCAATGACATCGCGCGTCGTCCCCGGGATATCGGTGACGATCGCCCGATTTTCATGGGCGAGCGCATTTAACAGCGAAGACTTGCCGACGTTCGGCCGTCCGATAATGACCGTGGCCAACCCTTCGCGCAAAATTTTCCCCTGATTGGCGGTCGACAAAAGCTTTTCAATTTGCCGGCGCACATATTGCGCCTTCTCCTTTAGCAGCCGCGGCGTCATCTCCTCGACATCATCGTATTCGGGATAATCGATGTTCACTTCAACATGCGCCAGCGTCTCCAAAATCGTCTGCCGCAGCTCGCGGATGAGCTTGGAAAGGCGCCCCTCCATTTGCTGCAAGGCGACATTCATGGCCCGGTCCGTTTTCGCCCGAATCAAGTCAATGACCGCCTCCGCTTGGGACAAGTCAATGCGCCCGTTTAAAAACGCCCGCTTCGTAAACTCGCCCGGCTCGGCAAGCCGCGCTCCGTTGGCGAGCACTAACTGCAAAACGCGGTTGACGGAAACAAATCCGCCATGGCAGTTAATTTCCACCACGTCCTCGCGTGTAAATGTTTTCGGCGCCCGCATGACCGACACCATCACTTCTTCGACGACCCGGCCGCTTTTCGGGTCGACAATATGCCCGTAATGGATCGTATGCGACGGGACGTCTTTCAGCCGCTTCCCGCTCGGGCTCCGAAACAGCCGGTCAGTGATCTCCACCGCCTCATCTCCGCTCAGCCGGACGATGGCGATCGCCCCCTCGCCCATCGGCGTTGAAATGGCGGCAATCGTATCCAATTGTGTCACCGCTTTTCACCTCGCTTTTCTCCGTTTCTTCTATATCCACAGCCTTTCTCAGCCGCATGCTCCCTGTGCATAGTTGTTTAGTTCAATTTTAACTTATCCACATGTGAATAACAATATGGCACGCTCAGAACCGCTGTGGAAAAATATATTGCTGGCCCATTTTCGCGCAGCCGCAAGTACACAAGCGAAAGAGGGCAAAAAAAGAGGCCTCCTCCACATTCGTTAGAGGGGCGTCCTTTTCGTTGGCGATTTTTTGCTTGTTATCGGGGAAACAACAATAAGGCGGTGCGGGTCAACTCCAACCGAATAGGTAGAGACATGCTTATGGCCGGCCAACGCAGCATGGATGATTTTGCGTTCATGGGCGGGCAACGGCTCCAGCCTCACTTCTTTGCCTGTCCTGACCGCCTGAGCTGCCAGTTTGTGCGCCAGTTCCACAAGCGCCTTTTCCCTTCGTTCGCGATAATGCTCCACGTCAACCGCAATCGACACATATTCCTCCGCATGGCGATTGGCGACAAGCTGCGCCAAAAACTGGAGAGCATTTAAAGTTTGGCCGTGTTTGCCGATCAACAAACCGACCGGCCCCCCATGGATGTGGAGCGTCACTTGCTTGCCGCAACGGACAGCTTCGACGTCTGCCTCTTCCGCTCCCATATGCGCAATGACTTGCTGCAAGAAGCGCACCGTCTCCTCAACCGGATCCATTTTCAACACCGCTTTGACAACCGCCGGCCGGCCGCCAAACAAGCCAAACCAACCTCTTTTCCCTTCATCGAGCACAACAATAACCGCACGCTCTCGAGGCACGCCAAGCTGCGCGAGCGCCAACTGCACCGCCTCTTCGACTGTCCGGGCAGTCGCGGTCACTTCTTTCACTTTTTCGCTCCTCCTGAATGGGCGGCAATCTCCGGCCCTTTAATGAGATACGTTTGCACAATGGAGAAAATATTTCCGACGACCCAGTAAAGCGACAAAGCAGCTGGGAAGTTGATCGCGAAAATGACGATCATAATCGGCATCATCCAAAGCATCATCGCCATTTGTGGATTTTGCTGAGCGGAGCCGGCCATCATGATCTTTTGCTGGATAAACGTCGTCACCCCGGCAATGACCGGCAAAATGTAGTACGGGTCTTTTTCGCCAAGGTCAAACCATAAAAAATTTTGTTGGGCAATTTCCCTTGTCCGCATAATCGCGTGGTAAAAACCGATTATAATCGGCATTTGGATTAAAATCGGCAAACAGCCGGCCATCGGATTGACCCCGTGCTTTTGGAACAAGAGCATCATTTCCTGCTGGAGCTTTTGCTGTGTCTGAGCGTCTTTCGAACTGTACTTTTTACGCAACGCCTCTATTTCCGGCTGAAGCGCTTGCATCGCTTTGGCATTGCGCGTCTGTTGGATCATCAGCGGCAAAATCAACAAACGGATTAAAATAGTGACGACAATAATCGACAACCCAAAGCTTCCGCCGAGCAGCCCGGCGACATATTTGATCAGCCAAGAAAGCGGATAAACGATATACTCGTTCCAAAACCCCTTGCTTTCCGGGGTGATCGGTTTGTGAATTTCCGTGCATCCGGCCAGCACAGCCGCTAACGCACCGAACAAAATGATGAATCTGATTCGCCTTTTCACCTTCTTTTTCCTCCCACATGTACAAGTTCACTGTATGTATTTTATCATCTTTTTCCGCCCTTGTGAGAGCGTTTTTTCAGGCTAAATCCGGCGTTCAGCCTCCTTTTTCAGCCCCCCGGCTTTCCGCAGCACATGGATCAAACTTTTTTTCACTTCCGCGTAGCCCATTTCCGCCGCAGGCTGCCTGGCAATAATGACATAGTCCTTGCCAGGGGCGACCTCTTCTTTCAATTCAAGAAAGCATTGGCGGACGTATCGTTTGATCCGGTTTCTGACAACCGCTTTGCCAAGCTTTTTGCTGACTGACAGCCCAATGCGAAAATAAGGCTGCTCAGGACGGTCAAGCGTGTAGACGACAAACTGGCGGTTCGCCACCGAGACGCCCTGCTGAAACACCTCTTGAAATTCCTCGTTTTTTTTGATGCGATATTTTTTTTTCATGCCCCTAAAACACTCCATTTGCCTAGTTTCCCGCCGCCAAAACATTGAGAAAAAAGACCACTGAAGCTTCAGTGGCCTATTATGCAGACAATACTTTTCTTCCTTTGCGACGGCGGCGCGCCAATACTTTTCTCCCATTTTTCGTGCTCATGCGCGCGCGGAACCCATGCACTTTGCTGCGCTTCCGTCTATTTGGTTGATACGTCCGTTTCATCTATGACACCTCCCTGAAGGAATAACTGTTACGGGCAGTCTTTCTCATTATATTGAACAATCTCAGCAAATGTCAACCGCCCCTTTCTCTTTTCTTGAGGCGGCCTTGATGTGGATAAATTTTTCTGTCCTCAACCACAATCCACAACATTTATCGACATTTTTTTCACATACGCAACGGTGTGGATAACGTTTTTTTCACAACCTGTCCGTTTTGTGGATAATCAAAAAATTCCGTTGCAACAAGCCGTTTTATTTGCTATTATTATTGTGTTTTCACTATGGTCGACAATGGATAACTGTGTGGATAAAAAAACATATCCACACTTGTGGATAGGTTGTGGATATGTTTTTTCACATCTTGTTTATAATGTTGTCCACAGTTGGTGGGTTTTGTCGAAAAGCCGTCTTTTTTCCTTAATATATCTTTTCCACAAACTTATTTTTTTAAACAAATGATTATCCTCTGAATTAAAAGGGAGGGGCAACGGGTGGAAAATATCCATGATTTATGGGATCGCGTGCTTCAGGAAATTGAACGGAAAATCAGCAAGCCGAGCTTTGAGACTTGGCTCAAGTCAACGAAAGCCCACTCTTTGCGTGGTGACACGCTCGTCATCGTAGCCCCGAACGAGTTTGCTAGAGACTGGCTTGATTCCCGCTATTCCCATTTAATTGGGGAAACGATCTACGCCATTACCGGCGAAGAGCTGGCCGTCAAATTTATCATTCCGCCAAACCAGGCTGACGAAGAACTCGAGTTTCAACCGGCCAAAAAACAGCGGAAGCAGTACGAGGAAGCGAATGATTTCCCGCAAAGCATGTTAAATCCGAAATATACATTCGACACGTTTGTCATCGGCTCCGGCAACCGGTTCGCCCATGCTGCATCACTCGCGGTCGCCGAAGCCCCGGCCAAGGCGTACAACCCGCTTTTCATTTACGGCGGAGTCGGACTTGGAAAAACGCATTTGATGCACGCGATCGGCCATTACGTCATTGAACATAACCCGTCCGCGAAAGTTGTCTATTTATCTTCAGAAAAGTTTACAAACGAGTTTATTAACGCCATTCGCGACAACCGCCCGGACGATTTTCGCAACAAGTATCGAAACGTTGACGTTCTGCTAATCGATGATATTCAGTTCTTGGCTGGAAAAGAACAAACGCAGGAGGAATTTTTCCATACGTTTAACACGCTGCACGAGGAAAGCAAGCAAATCGTCATTTCAAGCGACCGGCCGCCTAAAGAAATCCCGACGCTTGAAGACCGCTTGCGTTCGCGCTTTGAATGGGGGCTGATCACCGACATCACGCCGCCTGATTTGGAAACGCGGATCGCCATCCTCCGAAAAAAAGCGAAAGCGGAAGGGTTTGACATTCCGAACGAAGTGATGCTTTATATCGCCAATCAAATCGATTCGAACATCCGTGAGCTCGAAGGCGCCCTCATCCGTGTCGTCGCCTACTCATCGCTTATCAATAAAGAAATCACGGCTGACCTGGCAGCGGAAGCATTGAAGGATATCATTCCGAGCGCGAAGCCCAAAGTGATCACGATCCAAGACATTCAGCGCGTTGTTGGACAGCATTTCAATATTAAGCTTGAAGACTTTAAGGCAAAAAAACGGACAAAATCGGTCGCGTTCCCCCGGCAAATCGCCATGTATCTCTCCCGCGAACTGACCGACTGTTCGCTGCCGAAAATCGGCGACGAATTTGGCGGCCGCGATCATACGACGGTCATCCACGCCCATGAAAAAATATCAAAGCTTTTGCAAACCGACACGCAGCTGCAGAAACATGTGAAAGAAATCCAAGAAAAGCTGAAGCAACTGTGAATAACCGCCGCCGTCTTACGCACAGCTTATCCACATGTGGGCAAGCTGTGCTTGCTTCGCTTTTCTTGGTTATCCACATACCAACAAGCCATACTACTAGTACTACGGTTTTTATTTTTTATATTTTTATAATTTATTTCCGATCACCATTAAAACGAGGAGGAACAGCAAGTGAACATCTCGATTGACCGTGAAGCGCTGACAAGAAGTGTCCAAGATGTGATGAAAGCTGTATCGACGAGAACGACGATTCCGATTTTGACAGGGATTAAACTGACAGCGACGGCCCTTGGGGTGACATTGACAGGCAGCGACTCCGATATTTCGATCGAGTCGTTCATTCCGCTTGAAAAAGAAGGTCGGCTGCTCGTTGATGTCAAAAGGCCGGGAAGCATCGTGCTGCAAGCTCGCTTTTTTGCTGAAATTGTCAAAAAGCTGCCGCAGCAAACTGTCGAGATCGAGACGGAAGACAACTTTTTGACTGTCATCCGCTCAGGCCACTCGGAATTCCGTCTCAATGGCTTAAATGCCGACGAATATCCGCGGTTGCCGCAAATTGAGGAAGAAAACGTCTTTCAAATTCCGGCTGATCTATTGAAGACAATCATCCGACAAACTGTTTTTGCTGTTTCAACATCGGAAACACGCCCCATCTTGACAGGTGTCAACTGGAAAGTGGAGAATAACGAACTCGTCTGCACGGCGACAGACAGCCATCGTTTGGCGATGCGAAAGGTAAAAATTGAAGCAGGACATGCTGTGTCGTACAACGTCGTCATTCCAGGGAAAAGTCTAAACGAGCTGAGCAAAATTTTGGACGACGGCAGCGCTCCGGTCGATATTGTCATAACGGCCAACCAAGTGTTGTTTAAAGCGGAACATCTTCTTTTCTTTTCCCGGCTGCTTGACGGAAACTATCCGGAAACAGCCCGCCTGATTCCGACAGAAAGCAAAACAACGATGACCGTCAATGCGAAAGAGTTTTTGCAAGCGATTGACCGGGCATCACTGCTTGCAAGGGAAGGGAGAAACAATGTCGTGAAACTGACGACGCTCCCGGGAGGGCTGTTGGAAATTTCCTCGGTTTCTCCAGAAATCGGGAAAGTGACGGAACAGTTGCAGGCCGAATCACTTGAAGGGGAAGAGTTAAACATCTCGTTCAGCGCAAAATATATGATGGATGCACTCCGGGCCCTTGATGGCACCGATATTCAAATCAGTTTCACCGGGGCAATGCGCCCGTTCGTGCTGCGTCCGCTTTACACCGACTCGATGCTGCAGCTCATTTTGCCGGTAAGAACATATTGATGTATGTCGGAAACGCATAAAAGGCGATCTAGTCATGGACGCCGTCCTTTTCGCAATGCCTCCGATGGAGAGGATGGGGACAATTGCGTCCCATTCTCTTCATCGGCTTTCTTTGCGGGCGGGCGATGTTTTCGATAAAATAAAGAAATAGGCGACTTAGAGGAAAGCGAGCGATGAACGGATGGAACAAACGGTGACGATTAAAACGGAAACGATCACGTTAGGACAGCTGTTGAAGCTTGTGCAGTTAATTGATACAGGCGGCGCTGCGAAATGGTTTTTGCAGGAATACAACGTGCTCGTCAATGGCGAAAGAGAGACCCGGCGCGGGCGGAAGTTAAAAGACGGCGACCGGGTGGATGTGGAGCAAATCGGCACGTTTGTCGTTGTACGGGCAGAGTAGGTGAAGATCGGGTGTTTTTAACCGACTTAGTGTTAACGAACTACCGCAACTACGAACATGAAATGGTGAATTTCAGCCAAGGGGTCAACGTCATTCTCGGGGAAAATGCCCAAGGGAAGACAAACATGATGGAGGCCATTTATGTATTGGCCATGGCGAAATCGCACCGCACATCGAACGATAAAGACCTTATCCGTTGGAATGAAGAGTATGCTAAAATAGAAGGAAGAGCGGAAAAACGAAGCGGTTCTCTTGCCCTTGAACTGCTTATCTCAAAAAAAGGGAAAAAAGCGAGATGCAACCATATTGAGCAGCGACGGCTCAGCCAATATGTCGGGCAGTTAAATGTCGTCATGTTCGCTCCGGAAGACTTGAATCTGGTCAAAGGAAGTCCGCAAGTGCGGCGGCGGTTTATCGATATGGAAATCGGACAAGTATCCCCCGTTTATATACATGATTTGGGGCAATACCAAAAACTGTTGCAGCAGCGCAACCACTGCTTGAAGATGATGCAGACGCGCGAGAGGGGCGGCGAGGCGGTGCTTGACGTATTAACCGAACAGCTCGCCGTGCTGGCGGCGAAGATTACGTTGCGGCGCCGCCAGTTTTTGTCGCTGCTTGAGCAGTGGGCGATGCCGATCCACCGTGAAATCAGCCGCGGAGCTGAACAACTCGGCATTCGGTATGAACCGTCGGTCGACGTATCAGAAAAGGCAGAATTGTCGAGAATAGTAGAAGCATACTGCGAAACGTTCGCTTCCTTGCGAAAACGGGAAATCGAGCGGGGAACGACGCTTGCCGGCCCGCATCGCGATGACATCGCGTTTATCGTCAACGGAAAAAACGTCCAAACGTTCGGTTCCCAAGGGCAACAGCGCACAACCGCGCTGGCGGTGAAACTGGCGGAAATTGAGCTCATCTTTTCCGAGTTAGGTGATTACCCCATTTTGTTGCTCGATGATGTGCTGTCCGAACTTGATGACTTTCGGCAAACCCACCTCTTAGATGCGATCCGAAAAAAAGTGCAAACTTTCGTGACCACAACGAGCATTGACGGCATTAAGCACGATATCATTCAAGAAGCGGCTATTTATCGAGTCCACTCCGGTTCGGTAGCTGCTCCTTCTTGACCGCAAAACGTTGAACGTTTTCAAAGAAAGCGTAGGTGATCTGGCATGACAATGGAACAACGGGTTGAGCGAGCGTACGACGCGAGCCAAATCCAAGTGCTCGAAGGCCTTGAAGCAGTTCGAAAGCGCCCGGGGATGTACATCGGCTCGACGGGGCCTAAAGGGCTGCACCACCTCGTTTGGGAAATCGTCGACAACAGCATTGACGAAGCATTAGCCGGCTATTGCACGGAAATTCATGTGACGATCGGAAAGGATAACAGCATCACGGTCGCTGACAACGGGCGCGGCATTCCAGTCGATGTGCATGAGGCAACCGGACGGCCGGCTGTTGAGGTCATCATGACCGTTCTGCACGCCGGCGGGAAGTTCGGCGGCGGCGGTTATAAAGTATCCGGCGGCTTGCACGGCGTCGGCGCCTCGGTCGTCAACGCCTTGTCGGAATGGCTGGAAGTTTACGTATACCGAGATGGGAAAATCCATTATCAAAAATACGAGCGGGGCAAGCCGTGCACCGATCTGCAAGTCATCGGCGAGACGGACCGAACCGGGACGACGACCCGCTTTAAGCCGGATCCGGAAATTTTTACAGAAACGACCGAGTTTGATTACGAAACGTTGGCCGCCCGGCTGCGCGAGCTCGCCTTTTTGAACCGCGGCTTGAAAATCACCTTGACGGATGAACGGGTTGACAACCGGAAAAGTGAATACTTTTATGAAGGCGGCATCCGCTCTTACGTCCGCCATTTGAATCGGACGCGGGAAGTGTTGCACGAAGAGCCGATTTACATTGCCGGCGAGCGCGACGGCATCGCTGTCGAAATCGCCTTGCAGTACAACGACGGCTATACGAGCAACATTTATTCATTCGTGAATAATATCCATACGCACGAAGGCGGCACGCATGAATCCGGCTTTAAAATGGCGTTGACGCGCATCATCAATGACTACGCCCGCAAACAGCAAATTTTCAAGGACAATGATGCCAATTTGACGGGGGAAGATGTGCGGGAAGGGCTGACGGCCATTGTGTCAATCAAACACCCCTCCCCGCAATTTGAGGGGCAGACGAAAACAAAGCTCGGCAACAGCGATGCGCGCACGGTGACGGACGCTGTCTTTTCTGAACAATTTGAAACGTTTTTGCTCGAACACCCGACCATTGCCCGAAAAATTGTCGAAAAAGGGATGATGGCCGCCCGCGCCCGCCTAGCGGCCAAAAAGGCGCGCGAACTGACGCGGCGCAAAAGCGCGCTTGAAGTCTCCAATTTGCCGGGCAAACTTGCCGACTGCTCGTCAAGAGATCCGTCGATCAGCGAGCTGTATATCGTGGAGGGGGATTCGGCGGGCGGTTCAGCGAAACAAGGGCGCGACCGCCATTTCCAGGCAATTTTGCCGTTGCGTGGGAAAATTCTCAACGTTGAGAAGGCAAGAATCGACAAAATCTTGTCCAACAACGAAGTGCGGGCGATCATCACCGCTCTTGGCACCGGCATTGGCGAAGAGTTCGACATCTCAAAGGCGCGTTATCATAAAGTCATCATTATGACCGATGCGGACGTCGACGGCGCTCATATCCGCACGCTTCTTTTGACATTCTTTTATCGCTACATGCGTCAATTTATCGAGCACGGCTATGTGTACATCGCCCAACCGCCCCTTTATAAAATCGAACAAGGAAAACAAGTGCGCTACGCTTACAACGACCGCCAGCTCGAAAAAATTCTTGCTGAGCTGCCGGAACAACCGAAGCCGACAATCCAACGCTACAAAGGGTTGGGCGAGATGAACCCAGAGCAACTTTGGGAGACGACGATGAACCCGGAAAAGCGAACATTGCTTCAAGTCAGTTTGCAAGATGCCATTGACGCAGATGAAACGTTTGAAATTTTAATGGGCGACAAAGTCGAGCCACGCCGCCAATTTATCGAAGAAAACGCCCGTTATGTGAAAAACTTGGACATTTAGGATGAAAAGAGAGGGATGGGGCCGCCCTCCTCGCTTCTTTTTGCCGACGGGGCCAACCGGGGCGCAAACGAAGCGGCGCCCGCCGTCCGCCTATGTCTGCTCCCTGTAAAGGCAGACCGGGCCGAAGAAGGCTCAAAAGGGAGGTTTATATGAATGGCAGAACATGAACAATCGCGCATTCGCGAAGTCAATATCAGCCAGGAAATGCGCTCGTCGTTCCTTGACTACGCCATGAGCGTCATCGTTTCCCGCGCCTTGCCGGATGTGCGCGATGGGCTGAAACCGGTGCACCGCCGCATTTTATATGCCATGCATGACCTCGGCATGACCGCTGATAAACCGTATAAAAAGTCAGCCCGCATCGTCGGCGAAGTGATCGGGAAATACCACCCGCACGGCGACGCCGCCGTGTATGATACGATGGTGCGCATGGCGCAAGACTTCAACTACCGGTACATGCTCGTTGACGGGCACGGCAACTTCGGGTCGATCGACGGCGATGCAGCAGCGGCCATGCGTTACACGGAAGCCCGCATGTCGAAAATCGCCATGGAGCTGTTGCGCGACATCAATAAAGACACGATCGATTACCAAGATAACTACGACGGTTCAGAAAAAGAACCGGTTGTGCTGCCGTCACGGTTTCCAAACTTGCTTGTCAATGGTTCGTCAGGCATTGCCGTTGGGATGGCGACGAACATCCCTCCGCATCAGCTTGGCGAGGTCATCGATGCGCTGTTGGCGTTAAGCCGAAACCCGGAGATGACCGTTGCCGACTTGATGGAATACATTCCTGGTCCGGATTTCCCGACGGCCGGGCAAATCATCGGCCGCAGCGGCATCCGCAAGGCGTACGAAACGGGACGGGGATCCATTACGTTGCGCGCCAAGGCTGAAATTGAGCAGCATGCCAATGGCAAGGAAACGATTATTGTAAGCGAACTCCCCTATCAAGTGAACAAAGCAAAGCTGATTGAACGGATCGCCGAATTGGTGCGCGAGAGAAAAATCGACGGCATCACCGATTTGCGCGATGAATCGGACCGGAGCGGAATGCGCATCGTTATTGAAGTGCGGCGCGATGCGAACGCGAAGGTCGTGTTAAACAACTTATACAAACATACCGCCTTGCAGACGAGTTTCGGAATCAACATGCTCGCCTTGGTGGATGGCGAGCCGAAAGTGTTGAACTTAAAAGAATGTTTGGAGCACTATTTGAACCACCAGAAAACGGTCATCCGCCGGCGAACTGCCTTTGAGCTGAAAAAGGCTGAAGCGCGCGCCCATATTCTTGAAGGCTTGCGCATTGCCCTTGACCATTTGGATGAAGTGATCGACCTCATCCGTCGTTCGCGAACGACAGAAATAGCGCGCGAAGGGTTGATGGAGCGGTTTTCGCTCAGCGAACGGCAGGCGCAGGCGATCCTAGATATGCGCCTGCAACGGCTGACCGGCCTCGAGCGGGAAAAAATTGAACAGGAGTATCAAGAGCTTCTCCGCCTCATCGCTGAGTTGAAAGCGGTGTTGGCTGACGAAGAGAAAGTATTGCAGATCATTCGCGATGAGCTGGCCGAAATCAAAGAGCGGTTTAACGACGAGCGGCGCACAGAGATCATTGCGGGGGCTGTCGAACAGTTTGACGACGAAGACTTAATCCCGCACGAACATGTCGTCATTACGCTCACTCATAAAGGATATATTAAGCGCCTGCCGTTATCGACGTATCGAAGCCAGAAACGCGGCGGCCGGGGCGTGCAAGGCATGCATACAGCCGAGGATGATTTTGTCGAACATTTGCTCGTCACTTCTACTCATGACAACGTGCTGTTTTTTACAAATAAAGGGAAAGTATACCGGGCGAAAGGCTATGAAATTCCGGAATTCGGACGCACCGCCAAAGGGCTGCCGATCATCAACTTGCTTGAGCTCGACAAGGATGAATGGATCAACGCCATGATTCCCATTGAAAATGAGTTTGATAATGAGCTTTATCTCGTGTTTGCGACAAAGCAAGGGATCGCCAAGCGCTCTCCGCTCTCAGCTTTCGCCCACATCCGCAACAATGGGCTCATCGCCATTCACTTGCGCGAGGGGGATGAGCTGATTTCCGTCAAGTTGACGGACGGTAAAAAACATTTGATTATCGGCACGAAAAGAGGAATGCTCATCCGTTTTCCAGAAACGGATGTGCGGACAATGGGCCGCAGTGCGACGGGAGTCAAGGCCATCTCACTCGATGACGGCGATGAAGTCGTTGGCATGGAAATCTTGGAAGACCATCATGATGTTCTTGTTGTGACGAAAAAGGGGTTCGGCAAACGCACCCCAGCTTCGGAGTATCGCGTGCAAAGCCGGGGCGGAAAAGGGTTGAAAACATGCAATGTCACGGAACGGAACGGTCCTGTTGTTGCAGTGACAACAGTCGTCGGCAATGAAGATTTAATGGTCATTACGACAGGCGGCGTGCTGATCCGCATCGCTGTCAACGATATTTCCAGGACAGGGAGAATTGCCCAAGGCGTCAAGCTCATTCGCCTCTCGGACGAAGACGAACATGAGTGTGTAGCGACAGTTGCCAAAGTGCCAGAGGAAGAAAAAGAAGAGAAAGAGGAAGAAGGGACCCCCGCTTAATTGAATGGCGTTCCGCCTGCAGGTGCGGGGCGCCCTTTCGTTTGAAAATGCGTGCGTCTGTTTTTACGGCGAATCGGAAAGCGAAACGCGCTTATTGGGCTTTCCGATTGCGAAAGTGCTGTTATTGCAGCCTATATAGATGCAACGAAATCGTTTAACATATCCTTGAAGGAAAAGTGGCTCATCCATTTTTGATTGTCGAAGGCAAGCCGTAGGCTTGCCTCCGTCACGATAAATCGTGCTACGATAAAAACAAAAAGACGGGGGGGAGGCTACATGGATATGGTTCGCGTGAAGCGCTCCCAGCTTCGCGAAGGCTGTGTGCTTGCTGAAGATGTAATCGGCAAAACGAAACGGCCGATTATGACAAAAAGCACTATTATTACAACACCGTTGTTGCAAGTGCTTGAAAAATTTCTTGTAGAGGAAGTGGAGATTGAGCCGTTTCTCGCAAACGGCGAACCATTTTCGCCGGGGGATTCGGCCGCGGCGGAGGATCAACGGTCGCTCTCTTTATATTTAGAGACCGTCCGCCAATACAAGACATGGTTTCAATCTTGGCGGTCCGGCTTGCCGGTCGACATCAATGAAATAAGGGAAGCTGTCATTCCCCTTTTTGAACACATGACAGGCTGCAAGCGGGAATTGCTTGCGTTGCACCATTATGCGACAAAAGAGGAATATTTATATCATCACGCCGTCAGTGTAGGATTGCTCGCCGGCTTTTTAGCCATGGAGCTCGGGTATAGCCGCGGGGAATGCCACCAAGTCGTTTTAGCCGGCGTCTTGTCCGACTGCGGCATGGCAAAAATGAGCAAACAAATTTTAACGAAGCCGTCGGCGCTCACTGAAGTGGAGTTCCACGAAGTGAAGCAACATCCGATTCTCGGCTACCGCATGGTGCAGAAGATCACAGCGTTAAGCCATGGAGCGAAGCTAGCCGTTTTGCAACATCATGAGCGAAACGACGGCAGCGGCTATCCGCTCAAGTTAAAAGCGAAAAAAATTCACCCCTACAGCCAACTCGTCGCAACAGCGGATGTGTACCACGCCATGACGTCAGAGCGCTTGTATCGGCGCAAACAACCGCCGCTTCGGGCTATTGAAACGATGTTGCGGCAGCAAGCCGGCAGATTGAGCGCAGACGCCGTCGCTGTACTGTTGAACCGTCTCGTCGGCCTGCAAACAGGAGCCGTCGTCAAACTATCCAACGGTGAGACAGCCGAAGTCATGTCGATTCAGCCAGACGAGCCAACCCGGCCGGTTGTCAAAGCAGCGAGGACGGGACGATTGCTTCTGTTAAGCACTCAACATGATATATATATTGAGGAGGTTTTGCGTGCACCAATGGATGAATAGTCGACCGAAAAGGCCGGTGAAAAACAATCATTTTCTCTTGCTGCTGTTGTTCATCGCCGAAAGAGGAAGCAGATTTCAGCAGGTTTCTCAGCTTGAGAATAACGCATTTCGCATTGTTTTTTGAAATAAATTGCCAACCGTCCAAAAAAATACCGTTGCATAAACAACATCAACATGATACAATAAACTTTGCTTGCGACGGCAACAACGAAATAAAAAACTATTGACTTTTCATCGTCCATCAGTTATTATGTAATAGCTGTCATCATTAAAGTAAAGATCAAGCTCCTTGAAAACTAAACAAAACGCAAGCGTCATGAAAAAAACTTCGGCTGCATTGGCCGAAGCAAAAGCCAATCAACTTTCTTTGGAGAGTTTGATCCTGGCTCAGGACGAACGCTGGCGGCGTGCCTAATACATGCAAGTCGAGCGGACCGGATTGGGGCTTGCCTTGATTCGGTCAGCGGCGGACGGGTGAGTAACACGTGGGCAACCTGCCCGCAAGACCGGGATAACTCCGGGAAACCGGAGCTAATACCGGATAACACCGAAGACCGCATGGTCTTCGGTTGAAAGGCGGCCTTTGGGCTGTCACTTGCGGATGGGCCCGCGGCGCATTAGCTAGTTGGTGAGGTAACGGCTCACCAAGGCGACGATGCGTAGCCGGCCTGAGAGGGTGACCGGCCACACTGGGACCCTTATACACATCTGACGCGGCCGA